>NZ_NRGV01000040.1:0-1018 GCF_002332385.1 Glutamicibacter sp. BW80
CTAAGAGATCGCGCCAATAGGTGAACGTCCAGCATTAAGGCTTTCGATTAGGCCGTGAATCCCACCGATACGTCACCCATGCTTCGCGAATCAACCTGCGGAGCACGATAATGCTGTTCGCCAAGCTGATCATTGCCTCAATAACACGAGCCCTTCGTTCGGTGCAGATCGCTAGCTTTTTGAACCCGCGGTTGTGCCACGAGTTGGTTCGTTCCACGACCCAGCGGACTCCGGCTTGCAAGGGTTCGCCCTTGGTGCTGATTTCCCAGTCGCATCCTAGCTCGGTGAGCAAGCCTCGGGTTTGCCGGCTGTCGTAGCCGGCATCCAGATGAACCTTGATCTGCTCTGGGAGCAGGTATCCAAATCGGGAAAGGCGTTCGAGGGTCGGGCGCAGCAACGGTGAATCGTGCCGGTTCGCTCCAGCGATCACGCAGCCGACGGGGATGCCTTTCCCATCGGTCATCAGGGAGCGTTTGGTGCCTTGCTTGCCGCGGTCTACTGGGGATTTGCCGGCAGCTTCGCCGCCGCAGGGTGCTTTGACCAAGCAGCCGTCAATGACGAGGTTTTCAAGGTCGAGCCCAACGATGCGGTCGTAAGCTTCCAGGCAGAGCTGTTCCAGGTCGTTGAAAATCCCGGCGGTGATCCATTCGTCGCGGCGGCGACGGATGGTGGTTGCTGAGCAGGTGGTGTCGCTGATTTTTGCGTAGGCCGCTCCAAGGATGAGGACCTGGATGAGTTTGTCGAAGATGATCCGGTCGCTGATTCTTGGTTTGTGGCATCCCCAGGGGTGTGTGACGTTTCGCTCTGGGAGCAGTGCTTCGAATTGGCTCCAGAGGGGGTTCATGATGGATGATGGTAGGGCAGGCACGTGACTTCCTGTGTCAAACTTTTTCTTGGTCGAAATATGTTTAACACTGTCCGTGCCTGCTTCACTGCTTAATGACGTTGGTGACTTGGTTAATTACTCTGGCATTAATAGTTACCGTGGTTTTGGCCCATCTATTGGCGCGATCTCTAA
>NZ_NRGV01000041.1:0-3302 GCF_002332385.1 Glutamicibacter sp. BW80
CCGGTTGATTGATGAGCCCAGTTCTGATGTTCGCTGATGCTCATGCCCATAGGCAGGGATCTTCGACCCGCGTTTTGTTATATGGCGTAAGTTCATCCGTCAATATACGCGGCGTCGACTCCGACCTTGTGGCACCAATCGATAAGTGCTTGACTCTGCTTTATTCGAAACCGTACAAGGTTAGTCACGCGCGAAATGGCGTTAAACAGGGATGCTTGGATAATGGGTGGACGGTATGTCCGACGATGACGACAGCCGAATGCATTTCCTCATGGTGTGATTCTACGTTCACGAGTATAGAGTCATCGCTGCCTAGATCTCGACGCTACCAATTCGATTCCCGTCAAGAGAAAACACATCGAGAAGATACTACCTGCTCAACAAACACTGATCTATATGTAACGACAGGATATGCTCGACTTCCGAGGTAAGTAGCAGATTCAGTTGGTATGGAGCCTAGCTGGGCCCCTGGGTTGATTACGATGACAAGATATCTTCCCGACTGGAAGTATTCGATTAGGCTGCGGAAGATCGACGACCACAGAATCTCCGGATCATACGACAAGGACGTCTTATGTCAGAAACGCAGTCAGATTTTCTTATCCAACTGAACACAGTGCTTTCTGCTGAGCAACTGGAACAGCGCGCAGAAGTACTACTGGAGAATTCCCGGGACTTCGGGCAATTCGTCGGCGACCCCATCATGCCTCTGGCCGTGGTTTACCCCCGAACGGTTGAAGACGTCCAAAAGGTAATGCGACTGGCCTACGAACATCGCATGCCCGTTGTTTCGCGTGGTGCCGGTACCGGTGTATCCGGAGGCGTTCACGTAACCGGTAAGTGCATTGTCCTGAACCTCATGCAGATGAACCGAATCGTGGAAGTTCGCCCCGAAGACGAAGTCGCGGTGGTGGAACCTGGAGTGATCAACTATGACTTGAACGTAGCTGTCTCCGAACACGGTCTCATGTACGCACCGGATCCGGCCAGCTATAAGATGTCTACCATTGGTGGCAATATTGCCACCAATGCTGGTGGTCTACGCTGTGCCAAATACGGAGTGACACGTGAATCGGTACTTGCTGTAGACGTTGTTCTGTCGGATGGCCGTTTAGTTCATCTGGGACGTAATACCTTCAAAGGTGTTGCAGGCTACGACCTCACCGGATTGTTTACCGGTTCGGAGGGAACACTTGGCGTCGTGGTGCGCGCGGTGCTGCGCTTACGATATTTGCCGGTGGATGAGCGCGACATCTCGATGTTATTCCCAAGTTTGGAAGCAGCAGTCCTTGGCGTTCAACGCATAGCCCGCGCCCGCGTACAGCCGGCCATTCTGGAGCTCCTTGATTTGCCGACTATCGAAATCTTAGATGATCAATACTCGACCAACTATGCAGCGCATGGTGGTGCCATGCTCTTAGTCAGGGTGGATGGATATGGCGCCGAAAAGGAAGAAGCTGTCATTCGCGAGACCTTCGAGAACCAAGAAGTAACCCTCAGCGACTCCGGTGCGGACGAAGCCACAACGCTTATCGAAATGCGGCGAACAAGCCGTGGAGATACTAAAGACGATGCCTATCGCATGGGGGAGGACATTGCAGTGCCAAAGAGCAAGATGTCCGACTACGTGCGAGAACTGCGACAGATCGCTTACTCTCACGAGGTAGATGTCAGAGTCATTGCCCATGCGGGGGACGGCAACCTGCATCCTACATTCTCGGTTGAACCCGGTGCCGGAGTCGATCCTCTGGCGAGACTTTCTAAGGCATTGGAAGGATCAATTCGATTGGCCATCGAGATGGGCGGAACCATCACCGGTGAACATGGAGTCGGCCTTATCAAACGCGATTGGTTGAGCTGGGAACAAACTGCTGACGTTCTGCTTCTCCAGCAAGAAATCAAAGCGCTGTTTGACCCGAGGAATATTCTCAACCCCGGCAAGGCACTTTAGTTTCCTTGAACGACGTCCGTTCCTTCTTCAATAGCTCACTGGCAGATTTAGCACAGACGCATCCCCGGGTGTAGTGTATAACCGTTGTAGAGTTACGGGATATAGCGCAGCTTGGTAGCGCGCGTCGTTCGGGACGACGAGGTCGCAGGTTCAAATCCTGTTATCCCGACTAGCAAATGAATAAGGGGGTCCCTAGGGACCCCCTTATTTTTGGTTGAGGGTGTCGTGCGCATATTTCACCGTCCATCGCCAGAGGTATCCAAGCCCGCCGTTCCACTCCCCGCGTACCTGTAGTCGGGCTCTGTTTTGACGTAAAACTGCACCTCAACACAATAGAGCTGTAGATCACTCGAGGAGAAGGGCTCAAAAGATGCCTAAACGAGTTTTCTTATGTATAGTTATATCTCGTGCTAAGGCATTTCGAAGAGAATGATCTTGATGGTCTTCACTGAGGAAGCCAAGTCACATTGGGATATGGTGTAATTGGCAACACAACGGTTTCTGGTTCCGTCATTCTAGGTTCGAGTCCTGGTATCCCAGCGCTTCACCAGAGTAATTTGGTGAGTTGAAGAGAAATCTTCGGCGTACGGCCCCATCGTATAGCGGCCTAGTACTCCGCCCTCTCACGGCGGCAACACGGGTTCGAATCCCGTTGGGGTCACACATCAAAACGCGGAACTTCGGTTCCGCGTTTTTTGCTTTAAGATTACGCTCATCGAACTTCGTGGCCATCCTTTGCGCACGCGTTACTGTTACTTCAGCATCTTCTGTCGGAGCGAGGCGAACGGCAGTATCACCACGGGAACGAACGATGCGCTAGCTGGTGGTTGAGTGGCCGGGACAGACACACGGCCTACCCGCATTGTGTCACTACAGTCGGTCGCGAATGCAACGATGCCTGTGGACCGGGTTTAAGTACTGCCGTAGTTTGCGCCCGGTGATGTCATCGAGGGCAGTGGGATCCACGAGATGTTCAGCAACGGGGATTCACTTAGCCAAGTTTCACCCTTCGACTGGTCGAGGTTCCAGCCCGGGGACGCCAGCTCAACGTCTGGGTTTATCAATTTCATCTCGGATGCCGGCCGGTGGAACCATCTCATCGGAAGGGAGTCTGCGTTTCCCATCTTCGCGCTGCCTGGCCTCTCAAACTGTTGGGCGCCTCGGCATGCCGAAATTGAACGTCACTGCGCATAAGCATCGAAGCATTCAGCGATAGTGATTATTCGGAGGTCAATAGTGAGCAAGCAACCGTGTGTCGGGTGCGGTCTAGGCCTGTTGAACTTTGACAGTGTCTACCGAGATGAAGTCCGGTCATAGAGAGAATAAGGGCCTGTGTGCACGGTCACCTCGG
>NZ_NRGV01000042.1:0-1207 GCF_002332385.1 Glutamicibacter sp. BW80
CTCTCAATTCTGAAGAGCCGTATTAGATCATGACCGCAGAATTTTTCACTCCTGCTTTGAGAAGTAAGCTCGCACGGGCATTAGGAAGCAACCAGTACATCACCCACAATGATCTAGGCGCTCTCTGGATTGAATTCGCACCTAAGATCGAAGAACCAAGCGTCTCAAAACCCAAAAAGGCGCTTGAGATGGTGAAAGCAATAACAGCCAAATTTGACGCCGATCATCAGTTCGTCAAGCTCGTCAACACCGTGTACTACGAGGATCCATATGGAGCGGAACGGCGCAACGAGGGGCAAGAATTCGATGATCTGGAAAAGGAACTGGAACGCTTAGGGTTTATTCTGAGCGACCAATCGGTCGCGTTACCAGCAACCGCAAATTCATCTCCGCCCGAGAAACCAGCACAAAACTGGGTCGCCTCATGGCGTGACACTAAAGCTAATGACTCTGAATCATCCACTCCGGAATGGATGAAACCATGGCCACGCGTCAACAATATAAACGAAATCAGTGAGGAAAGAATGCAAAAACTTAACCTTGATCCTCGCAGGGTTTTTATCGTTCACGGCAGAGACCTAGACTCCAAAAATACTCTTGAGCGTTTTCTAAAGCATGTCGATGCACTACCTTTGACCTGGACTGATGCACGTCAGCTTACCAATAAGCCCTCCCCCTCTACGTTAGAAATTGTTAAGGCTGGCCTCATGAACGCCCAGGCAGTGGTGGTCCTATTTACCCCCGACGATCAAGCCAGGCTGGATAAGCAGTTCGTCAAGCCAAGCGATCGAAGCCCTGAAAAAGAACTAACCGGCCAAGCTCGTCAAAATGTCATTCTTGAAGCAGGAATGGCATTAGCGATGGATGATCAACGAACCATCCTGGTCCGCAAAGGTTTCACTCGCCCCATCTCCGATATCGAAGGCGTCCACTGGATTGATCTAAAGGACAATTGGGATGATCGACAGATTCTTCTCAACGCGCTAGAAGCGGCCAACGTGGCGGTTAGGCGAAACGTTAACATAATGGACGAAAGTATCGGCTCCTTCGAAAATCATGTCCCAAAAACGTCAACAGTCTAGTAGTGATCTACGACCGTTTCAGGACATGGTTTCGGGAATCTGAAAATGCAGAAGAACCGCCGTTTAGCGCAGCCGCGCTAAACGGCGATTCTTCTTCCCGTAAACGGGCTCTTCAGAATTGAGAG
>NZ_NRGV01000043.1:0-2021 GCF_002332385.1 Glutamicibacter sp. BW80
GGACTTTGCGGTAGCCCTGGTAGGACCATTGGAACTGCCAATCTGAACAGAGTACGCCAAGATATCCGCCTTCCTTCTGCGCAGGGTATTGCCCAGCTTCTTCAGCTCCGGTAGGCTCTTAGGCAACTTCGTACCGACCGCGACGATCAGTTGCTCCATCGCCCACCGCCCAACCTCAGTCTTCGACTGCCGGTAGGCGTCCACCATCCTTTGATAAATATTCCCCACCAGCTGCACCGGCTCATGCTCTGGTACTTTGAACAGCTCTTCAACACGCTGCTTCTGATTCTCCGTGGCCAGCGATAAACCTGTGGTCAGCGTGCGTCGGCACTTATAGAGCGGGTCGTCTTTCCGTCCTCGCCGCCCGTATTGCTCACGTTGGGTCCGTTGATGGGTCTGGTCCAGCGCCTAGGAACCGAGTTTGACTACATAGAATGGATCCAGCACTTCTACCGCTTGGGGCAGCTCTTCGACAGCAGCTGTTTTGAATCCGGTGAAACCGTCCATCGCCACGACGTCAATGCCCTGCTTCCACTGCTCGTCTTGCCTGCTCACCCAGCCAGGTTTTGAACACGACCTTGGATCTGCCTGGAGCCATGTCCAGCAGCCGTGCGGTTCCGGTGCCCTTACGCACGGCGGTGAGATCCACGATGACCGTGACGTACTTGTCCCCGGTGCGGGTATGCCGCCAGACATGCTCATCAACGCCCAACACTTTGACCCCGTTGAACCGGTCCAGATCATCAATGAGCAGGCTCTGGCCTTCGGCCAGCACTGCTACGTTGACGGTATTCCACGTGAAGCCCAGTTCTTCGGTAATTCGGGAGACGGACGGGTGTTGGCAGACCTGCCCAGTCAAAGCCCAGTTCAGGGCGGTGCGGCTGATTTTCTGTCGTGGTGCTGCTGCTTGGCACAGATCTTCACGTCACGCTCGTCGGCAGTTGGCACATCGGTAGCGGCGGTGATTGATGACCAGGACGGTGGGGCGCCAGCAGAGTGGGTCGTGGGCGAGTCTGCGGGTCACAGTATCGCGGGGAACGCCGGCGTCACAGCAGGTGCGGCACCACTGGTCATGGTTGGTGACTTCGCAGAGGATCTCAGCTTTTGACAGGGTCAGGCGTTTCCTGATGGCGGTGAGTTCTAAGCCGTCGTGGTTGCTGAATGTCGTGAGATTTGCAGGGTTCTAGATAGAATGGTGCAAAGTCGATGTCTCTAGAAATGGTTTGTTTAGGAACTACCATTCTTCTAGAAGGCCTCGACTTTTAATGCATTGACGACATACCCGGGATCCGGGGTGTTGGGTTTAGGTGGTTACACTCTCAATCCTGAAGAGCCGCGTTAGCAGCCCCCCGCAGGATTCGCGGCCGTGATGCCAATCTTCGGTGAAATCAAAATGGGCGCATCGGTTAATGGAGGCTGGGGCTCCTGTCCCGTCCAAGGCGAATACTCAAATCAGCTCATCTGCTACTCCGGCAATTGTTGGACGGATATCCGCCGCAACGAACGCAAGATGGTTTGGATCGGGCCGGCCAAGTATCAAGCCCCTTCGATGCGTTCCAGGATCAAAGACGCGATCACGATGGAGGACGAGGCGGGGCGGTATCAGCAGGGATTCTTTTAATGCGCAGCAATCTACTTCCTGGGACGCATATATTGCCCTCAGAGATCTACGTGACGCGTACATGTCAGACAATGCAGCATTACAGGCCTTCGGAATCCTTCTCGGCCACGCCATCAAGACGCTTTAGAACGAACCAACACGCTCTCAGCGGATTTCCCCTCTTTGATTGGTTTCGTCGATTCATGCAATCGGGGACGCATATGATCACGCCGCTACTGAACCGGTGATGGGTTTGTTCAAGAACGTGGCCGTGGATTCAACATTCAGAACTGATCCATTGGCTACTGAAGCTGATATCTCCGACTCCGTGGTGGATTGGGATCATTGGTAAAACTGTGAATGGTTGCATTCAACTCGGATGTACTGTGTTCCGGTGGAATTAGCCCGGGTATTTCATGAA
>NZ_NRGV01000044.1:0-2628 GCF_002332385.1 Glutamicibacter sp. BW80
TGAATATTTGACTCTTTGAGAGCCACCGATATTCCCACCCAGAGCCACCCGTTATTGCGGTTCGGAGCCACCCAATATTCTCATTCAGAGCCACCACCCAGCCTTGACGGTTGACCGGCGGCTCTGAACAAGGAATCTCACCGTGGACGCTTGATGCGTTTAGCGCCCAGCACTCATGTTCGCCTCACGCATGTTGAACCCACCGGTCTCAATCCAGATCGTATTGTGCACGATGCGGTCCATGATTGCGTCGGCTAACGCACCAGCACCCAACCGGGCATGCCAATCAGCCTGCTTGTACTGAGTGCAGAAAACAGTCGACGCGGCATCGTACCTTCGCTCCATGAGCTCGAAGATGAAACTCAAGAACTCTCCACTCGGCGGTTCCAAAAGCCATTCGTCCAATACCAGCGCACTGTAATTGGCATACTTACGCAACAGCTTCTGCACGCCCAACGGCTTGTTGGCGGCCTGCTGCCATTCTTCTTCGAGGTCCGGCATCCGCACGTATCCGGTACGGTAGCTGTGGACACAGGCCTGCTTCGCCACGGCGCACGCCAGATAGGACTTGCCGGACCCCGTAAAACCTTGAAAAACCAGATTTCTGTTGAGCTCAATGAAATGGCAGGTCGCCAACTGAGCCAGCAGCGGCTGGTTCAAGCCCCGCTCTTCAGCCCGGTCCACTTTCCGTAAGTCAGCCTGCGGATAACGGAGCTTAGCGCGACGGATTAGACCGTGGGACTTCGTATTCAGAAATAGCCCGTGGGCTTGGTCCACGGCCAGCTCGATCCGTGCTTCGATACTTAATGACATGCTCACCACATCGTCTTGTGATTCGAATGCCGTGAGCAGGTCGCCGGCGGCCATCTCGCGGAGTTTGCGCTTGGTTTCGGTGTTCAGGTTCATCGGGTCTTCCTTGCGTAGTAGTCGCTGCCTCGTACGTATCCAGTGTTGTCTTCAGCTGCTGGCGGGAGGGTCGCTTCTTTCCAGTTCTCGTCCTGCCGGTTCTGCAGAATCGGATGTAAATGCCCGTAGCGTGGGGAGCGGATCCGTGACTGCAATGCGACGAAGCAAGCGTCCTCCAGTCGGTTTGGACTGTATTTTGAAGACAAGCGCAGCACGGCCAGGGCGGGGTTGATTCCTTGCTCGGCAACCGGCACGGAAACGAAGATCTTATCGATCACCTGCACCGTGTTCGGGCCGATGCGGTGAGCCCATCCGCGGAGCCGTTTGGGGTCCCATGAGCGGTACTTGCGTTCTGGTGGGATATCGGCGTCATTGGTCCGATACTGATTCACTGTGGACGCATCACACAAGAGGTGACTGCTGAGCCGTTGGGACTGAAGATAGACTTCCAACGTCTTGGACGTGATCCTCAGGTCCACGGTGGCGCCGACGTGTTTGAGCGGGACGGAGTAGAAGTTCTTCTTCCACGTCACGTAGCTGTTCTTGGCTACCTTGCGTCCGTGGACCCAGCCGCTCATCTCGTATGGCACCATTGGTAGCGGACGCAGCAGTGGTTGCTCTTCTTCATGGAAAACGCTTTGGCGGGAGCCGGCACGTTTCTGGAAGGGTTGCGCGTTATAGGCTTCGGCCTGCCGATAGATGGCCGTACGCAGTGAATCAAGCGTGGTGAACTTTTCATGACGTAGTGAAGCGATCACCCATGTAGCCACATGACCCACGGTATTTTCCACGCTGGATTTGTCTTTTGGCCTGCGGACGCGGCCTGGCAGGATCGCGGAAGAGTAGTGCTCGGCGAGGTGACGGTAGGCATCGTTGAGGATAATCTCCCCTTCGGCGGGATGCTTGATCACCCCGGTTTTCAGGTTGTCACACACGATCCGCGGCACGCTGCCGCCGAAAGCGTTGAACATCGCTGCGTGGCATAGCATCCAGGATTCCTGCTTCATATCGAGGCAGGGTTCAACGAACGCGTACCGGCTGAACGGTAGGCATGCGACGAACAAATACACCGTGGATCGTCGGCCCGTGACCGGGTCATGCAGGGCCATCGTTGGGCCTGACCAGTCAACTTCGACGCTGACACCGGATTTATGCTCCACTCGTGAGGTGGCCCCGTGTTCCAGGACGTAACGTTGGTAGGACTTGCAGAACCGGTCGTAACCCATGAATGCTGCGCCGGTGGTTTTGGCCTGATCGGAGTATTCGCCGTGCAGGAGCTTCAGGTTGGTGCCGACTTTGGCCAGTTCCTTATGCACGGTGGGCCAGTCCGGTTGGGTGAACACGCTTTCGTGCTCGCTGCGGCCAGGGAACAAGAGTTCGTAGACTTTGTCTTCGGTGAGGTCCTTGAACTCGTCCCAGCTACTGGAGTTGGCGGCGGCAGCGTTGAGGACTTCTGCGACACTATTGCGGGAAATGCCTTGGGTGGACGCGATGGTGCGTCCTGACAAGCCCTCGGCGCGAAGCTGGAGTATTCGCTTCGCTTTGATCTTTCGTACCATTGAAAATGGCTCCTTTCACCACGCAGGCTGTTGCGTGGTGGGAGGAGTTTATACAGGGTGGCTCTGAGAGAGAATATTGGGTGGCTCTGAAAGACAATAACGTCATCTCGACGTGGCGGCTCTGAATCGCAATATCGGTGGCTCTCAAAGAGTCAAATATTCA
>NZ_NRGV01000045.1:0-84391 GCF_002332385.1 Glutamicibacter sp. BW80
CATGAAATACCCGGGCTAGCGTGAGCATCTATATCCGATCCGCTGGTTCCCACAGACTCGGTGCGCGGGAACGAGTTTCCGTTGCCGTGCAAGAAACTCCTGAACGGTTTCGTGCCGAGAAGGAGCACTCATTGGATGCGCATCGTTGGCGCATCTCCCGAGTCCGGTTGGCCAACCTCGATGACCCACAGGATGCTGCGCATGCCGCCTCCGGCTCGTTTTCGGGCCTCCAGTCACCGTTTGGTTCGGCTTTACGTAGTCTCCCGGTGCCAGCAGCGAATCCGAACAGGCCTAGTCTTTCGAACAAGGGGTCTCTCCCGCCGATGGAACAAGCCACCTATGGGTGAGCTAGATGGTGTCCATCCTCAAGGGCTGCTCCTGGCGCGGGATTCACCACGATCCGACCAGCGATAACTAGCCTTAATCGACGCAGCGCACCTGCTCTCGCCTTTTCGGTCTGAGCAGGTGCGCCGCGTTGAACAGCTGGCTTACTGCGCGTTCTTCGCTTCCGCGGCCACTGCGGCGGCAACGGCCGGCATTACACGGTCATCGATCGCCGAAGGAACGATGTAATCTGCGGCCAGGTCCTCGCCGACCAGATCGGCGATCGCGTGAGCCGCGGCTACCTTCATCGCCTCGGTGATCTTCTTTGCGCCCGAATCCAAGGCACCACGGAAAATCCCGGGGAAGGCCAGCACATTGTTGATCTGGTTCGGGAAGTCGCTGCGTCCGGTGGCCACCACGGCCGCGTAGCGCTTGGCGACCTCCGGCATGATCTCCGGGGTTGGGTTCGACAGGGCGAAGATGATGGCGTTCTCGTTCATCTTGGCCACCGCGGCCTCATCAAACTGCGAGGAGGACAGCCCGACTACAACGTCGGCTCCGTCCAATGCCTCGGCGAGGCCGCCCATGATGTCTTCACGGTTGGTGCGTGCCGCCAGTTCCGCCTTGACCGAGTTCAGGTCATCGCGGTCACGGTGGATGGTGCCGCGCGAATCGAGCACGATCACATCATCGACACCTGCCTGCAGCAACAGGTTGGTAACCGCGACACCGGCCGACCCGGCCCCCGAAACTACAACCTTCAGCGAGCTGATTTCGCGCTTGGTCTGGCGAGCAGCACCGATCAGGGCCGCCAGCACCACCACAGCGGTGCCGTGCTGGTCATCGTGCATGACCGGGCAATCCAGGGCTTCGATCAGACGCTTTTCAATTTCGAAGCAGCGTGGCGCCGAAATGTCTTCGAGGTTGACCGCGCCGAAGCTTGGGCGAAGGCGAATCACGGTTTCGACGATTTCATCTACGTCGGTGGTGTTCAGCACCAGTGGGATCGAATCCAAGCCGCCGAATTCCTTGAACAATGCGCTCTTGCCTTCCATTACTGGAAGCGATGCGGCGGCACCGATATCGCCGAGGCCGAGGACGGCGGTGCCGTCCGAAACAACGGCGACCATGCGTGAGGCCCAGGTATGGGTGGTGTGCTTGGCTGGGTCATCGGCAATCGCCTGGGAAACCTTGGCTACGCCCGGGGTATAGGCAATGGAAAGATCGCGCTTCGAATTCAGCGGCATCTTCGACTGGACGGTGAGCTTGCCGCCGAGATGGGCGTTGAAGATCTCTTCGTCGGTGATGGTCTTTAGGTCTTTGCTGGCTTCAATAGACATTGAAATACTCTACTTTCAAGAAAGTTCTGAATGACGAAAACGCAGTACCCACGAAACTTGTGGCATAGCGTAGGAACGCGCATGACCATTCATCCGACCGCAAAGGAACCCGAACCAACGCATTTAAGGTGGACATCAGGCTTCCATATACACAATTCCCGCGGCGTCGTTGCCAGGTAAGGCGAAACGCTCCGTCGCGGTGTGCCGAATGATGGTTGGTCAGTACTTTCTTTAGACCTACGTTTTCCACCATACGGGAACCGTTGAACGTGGCACAACCCCCGTTCGTCGCATTCGGTTAATATTCGCCCGAAGTTCCAGCGACCCAGTCCTTTACCGAAATCTATGCATCTTGACGTTTCCTCGGGCAAGATGAATACATGGCATCACCTACTTCCGCCCTTGGCCGGGTTCGCACCTTTGAAGCGCTGGATGAGAAAACTACGCAGCGGCTGCATCGCGCCCTAGCGGAGTCCAGCGACACCACGGTCTTCGTCAATGGCACGGCACTGCAGCTACCCAAGGACGCCCATGACGCGCTGCTTGAGGTGCTTAGTCGATTCGCGGCAGGTGAGGCCGTCAGTATCGGGACCACCGAGTTATTGCTCAACACCTCGCAGGCCGCGCAGATGGCCGGAATCTCGAATTCCTATCTACGCAAATTGGCTGATTCGGGCATTATTCCGGTGGAGTATCGCGGAACGCACCGTCGCATTCGACCTAGCGCCGTCCAAGCTTGGCTGGATCAGCGCCCGGCAGCGGGGTCCGAAAACAAGGAATAGCGCCAAAGATAAGGCACCGCTTCTTGTCATCTGGTAAATTTCCTGCTGGAATACCAAAGTAGTCTAATAGAAAACTTTGCCCGCAAGCCATCGCATGCGGGATTGTTCTTCCCGTTATCCACGGGCAGACGCCGGTCGAGGAGGACCATGTCAACGAATCAGTCAGTCGACGCACTGCGCACGACGCACGAAACGCTCTTCTCCGAGAGGGCTGCCGGGATCAAGCAGTCCGCGGTACGTGACGTCTTCGAGCTGTCGTTGGATCCTTCGCTGGTTTCGCTAGCCGGCGGCAACCCTTACCTCCAGGTGCTGCCGCTTGAAAAGATTGGCGAAATCTCCAAGCGGATCATCACCGAACAGGGCCATGTCGCATTGCAGTACGGCTCGGGACTGGGCACTCCAGAATTGCGGTCGCAGATTCTAGAAGTCATGGAAGCCGAGGGAATTGCCAACGTTTCGGTGGAAGACGTTGTCATCACCAACGGTTCGCAGTCGGCGCAGGATATGGCCTGCAAGGTCTTCTGCAACCCCGGCGACACGGTACTGTGCGAAGACCCCACCTATGTGGGAGCGCTGAACACCTTTGAGGCCTATCAGGTGAAGGCAGCCCCGGTGCTCACCGACGAAAACGGATTGGTTCCGGACGCGCTACGGACGAAGATCCAAGAATTGCGCGCTGCCGGCGAAAAGATCAAATTCCTCTACACCATCCCGAACTTCAACAACCCTTCTGGCATCACCTTGGCGGCCGAGAGGCGCCCGGAAATCGTGGACATCTGCCGCGAAGAAGGCGTGCTGATCCTTGAAGACAATCCTTACGGGATGCTGCGCTATGAAGGCGAAGCCGCCCCAACCCTGCGCAGCCTGGATGAGCAGAACGTCATTTATATGGGCTCCTTCTCCAAGATCCTCTCCCCCGGGCTGCGCATCGGCTGGGCCGCGGTACCAACCCACCTGTTCCGCCGTTTCTACCTGGCTGGCGAGGCGGTGGCGCTGTGCCCGCCAACACTCAATCAGATGATCATCAGCGCCTATCTCGAAGAACATGACTGGCGCGGGCAGATCCAGACTTACAACGAGCTCTACCGTTCGCGGCGCGATGCAATGCTCGAAGCCCTGGCCAAATATCTTCCGGCGGGAATCACCCATACGCACCCCGAGGGCGGGTTCTTCATCTGGCTGACCCTTCCGGCCGGGATCGATACCTATGAGCTGTTGCAGGAAGGCGTGAAAGCCGGCGTAATCTTCATTCCCGGTGCCGCGTTTAGCTCCTCGGAATCGGCGCACCACAAGCTACGCTTGGCGTTCTGCGCAGTGGATGAACAGACGATCACCGAGGGCGTGCGTCGTCTGTCGGCACTGCTGGAAACCGAGATTTCGAAGCTGCAGAAGTAGCTCTGGATCCGCCGGGACGCTAGGCGCTGGCGATGTCCAGCAAGGCTTGCTCCGTGGGGCTCAGCGAGTGGCTACGTACCCATATCGCACGAAATTCACGGAGCAAGCTCGGCCCGTCGAAGGGGATCTCGACCAGATTTCCAAGTCTCAGCTGACTATCGACGGCGAGCTGGCTCAGTACCGCCGGCCCCATGCCCGCGGCCACGCACTGGCAGATCGTTGAGTTGCTGTTAAACTCAGCGATCGGTTCGGGACGTTCAACGTGGGCGATATAGTCCAGAAACGCCCGCGTACCAGAGCCATCCTCGCGTTCGATCAGCGGCGTGCTCTGCAGCTCATGGAGACCGAGTGGCGTTGTGCGTTGCGCCCATGGGTGCGATGGCGCGGTGACGACCACCATTTCATCGCTCCATACCTTGTGATAGCGCAGAGACCGCGGAACTTCTGGTGTCTCGACAAAGCCGAAGTTCATTTCTCCGTTTTGAACCGCCAAGATGACATCTTGCGAGTTCATGATCCGCATCCGCGGCTTGACCTTTGAAAACTTCCGGTGCAGCGTGCCGATCCACGTTGGCGCGAGGTATTCGGCCACGGTCATGCTGGCGCCGAATGCGAGCTCGGATTCTCCCGGCGTGGCGAGCGTGCGGGCTCCGGCAGCCAGGTTTTCCAGCGAGATGAGCACCTCACGGGCCCACTGCACCGTGAGCACGCCCTCGGCTGTCAGCGTTGAGCCGGTAGTTTTTCGAATGACCAGCGGATAGCCCAGGCGGCGCTCGAGTGTTTTCAGCGCCCGTGTGGCGTTGGGCTGCGCAATCCCGGTAGCCCGCGCCCCGGCGCTGAGGCTGCCGTGATCCGCGATGCCTACCAGCAAGGTCAGCGATGAGATCTGGATCCATTGGGCGATATCCTGCATGACATTCGAATGCTGATCCATATCATGATCATATGCCCGTGATAGCGAATCAAGGAATACCGGCCGCAAGGCTCGCGTGAGAAGTTGAATATATGCCAAAGAACAGTCAGGCCCCAGGGATGAATGCGCAGCAACCTGCCACAGGCTCCTCCCCACAGTCATCGGGGGCAAGCAAACTCCGGATGGTGCTCCCTGGGCTCGCGGTCTGCCTCGCCGCCGGCTTGCTGTGCATATTCCTCAGCCAATTCCTCAGCGGGCTCAGCGCTCTCTTGCTGGCGATCATCCTCGGCGCGGTATGGCGCAATGTCGCACCGGTACCGCAGGTGCTGGATCCGGGCGTAGGCATCGCCTCAAAACAACTCCTGCGATTGGGTATCGTGCTGCTGGGTTTGCAGCTCTCGCTCGGGACGATTCTCGGCCTGGGCCCGGGAGTCCTGCTGGTAGTTTTCCTCTCCGTCTCCGTCACCTTTGCGCTGACACTGTGGGTTGGCGGGAAGATGGGCATGGATCTACCGCAACGCCTGCTGATCGCCACCGGTTTTTCAATTTGCGGCGCTGCTGCCGTTGCGGCGGCCGAGAACGTGACACGGGCCAAGCAGGCTCAAGTGGCCACCGCAATTGGCTTGGTCGTGCTTTTCGGAACGCTGATGATTCCTGCCATGCCACTGCTCGGAACCGTGCTGGGTCTGGACGATCGCAGCACCGGAATGCTAATCGGCGCTTCAACGCATGAGGTAGCCCAGGTTGTAGCCGCGGGCGGTTCGGTGAGTGCCGCGGCCCTAGCGGTGGCAGTGACCGTAAAGCTCGCACGCGTTGCCCTGCTGGCTCCGATCATCGCCGGGCTCGGCATTTACATGCGCCGCAGGCACTCGGTGGAAAGCGGCAAGAATCCTCCGCTCGTGCCACTGTTCGTCCTGGGATTTATCGCTGCCATGCTGTTGCGCACCACCGGGCTGATCCCAGATTCCGTCCTCGCGATTGCGCAGAGCGTACAGACGCTGCTGCTCGCAGCCGCGATGTTTGCGCTCGGCCTTGGTGTGCACCTTCGCAGCATCGTGAAATCCGGTGGCCAAGCCTTGCTCCTGGGCTTGGTCGGCACGCTGATCATCGTCTGTGTTGCTGCTGGTGGAACCGTACTCTACCCGCCCGCATAGGCCCGCGGTCCGTCCCGCTGCCCCGGGCAGATCGCATTGGGCTTCCAGCGCGGCTACGGATGCCCATTGCCCATTGCCCATTGCCCATTGCCCAGAATATTTGCCGACGGCTGATGCCAGTGAACGTGGCTAGTCCACCCGGCCTCCGAAGTCGCCTGCAATATCCTTCGCCGTCCGATATAAGGCCGGGAGCATGGATTCGGAAATCTTTGCCGCGTCGGCACGGCCCGACTGCACCGACACGTTCAGCGCTCCGAGCAGCTGATTCCCGCGGCGCACCGGCACCGCCAGCCCACGCAGCCCTTCGTCAAGTTCCTGGTTGACCAGCGACCAGCCCTGCTCGGCTACTCGATCCAGCTCCGCACGCAACTCCTCCAGGCTGCCCACCGTATGCTCGGTGTAGGAGCGCAGTTCAATGCCCTGCAAGAAATCTTCGCGTTCTCCGGCGGTCAGGTTCGCGATCAGCACGCGACCCATCGAGGTGGCCCAGGCCGGGAGCCGGTTCCCAATCGAGACGTTCATCTGATGCAGGCGCGGAGCCGAGACCCGCTCCACGTACAAGATGTCTTGGCCTTCGAGGACGCATAGGGAGGTGGTTTCATCCAGCTCGCGTGCCAATCGCTGCAGGTGCGAAATCGCGGCCCGCGGCAAGGTGAGGCTCGAAAGGTAGGAGGCCCCGACATCCAGAACTCGTGGAGTCTGCCGGTAGGTATTCCCAACGACCGCGAGATATCCCAGGTCAGCGAGGGTGAGCAGGAACCTGCGGGCAGAGGCACGCGTCTGATCGGTAGCCGCTGCCACCTGGGAGACCGTCAGGGCCGAACTTTCGCCTTTGAATGCAAGAAGCACCGCCAAGGTCTTCTCTGCTGACTTAACATAATAGTCAGGCTGCTCCGCCACGATAGGGGTCCCCATTTTCACTCGGTTATCTTGCCGCCCACATGCCTAGTGCCGGTCGAAACGGTTGTGTTCGAATTGCGCTGCGAGGCGAACCGGGGCGTTAGGAGCCCCATAGCCATCGTAGCCGTCACGGCGTTCCAGCACCTCGAAGAACATGTTGCCGACCGTGGCCGTGTAGAAATGCAGGAATTCTCCGTGCTCATCCCTGTCGTACAGCAGGTTCAGTTCCTTCAGCGTGGCCAGCGACCGCTCATCAATGCTGAAGCGAGCGGCTAGATCCTCATAGTAATTGGCCGGGACTTGCAGGAATTCCATGCCGGCCCGCTGTGCCCGGCGCGCCAAGACCACCACGTCATCGGTATGCAAGGCAACGTGCTCGGGGTATTCATGGTGGCTTTCGATCGCCGCTTCGAGCCCCTTGGGCACAATATTCAGTGCCAGGCGCACGCAGCCATCGTCGGTGCGCAGCACCTGGGAGCGGACCAGGCCCATGGGGCTCGGCACCTCGGTTCCAGGCCGTGCCTGCAAATTCAGCACGCTGGTGTAGAACAGCACCGATTCGTCAAAAGCCTGCCACGGCTGGGCGAGGTTTATATGATCGATCCCGGTGATACCGCCGTGCTGCGCTTCCTCCGGTGAGTGGCGGTGCGCGCCGAATTCGGTTTCCCATATGCTTGTCCCGGAAACCGATCCGAAGAACACTTCGGTGGCATCCGGGGCCCTGAAGCCCGCGAGCTCCTGTTCGTCGCTGGTGTGGTGCCGCAGCACCGGCTTGGCCAGCAAGTCGGTTGCGCGCGCACGCCCGGCGTCCGGGTCCGGGACCTGCACGCCGAGGCCGGATACGGTTGCGGTCACGCCGCGGCTGCGTTGCGAGTTGACGATGATCCTTGCGTTTCCGGCGCGCCAGAGCTGCACCGGCTTGCGCCGATGCTGGCCGAGGAACGCGAACCCCAGTTGGGCGAGCATTCCGGCGATCAGTTCCGGGTCTTCGGTGCGGATCTCGGCGAAGTCGAATCCGATGGCTTGCTGGACTCCGGGCAGTGCATCAAGTTCCAGCGGGTAGTCCTGCGCAGTAGCGCCGAGCAGTGCGGCCGTGCGGGCCTGCAGCCAGATCAGCGAACGCAGCCCGTCCACGGCCGTCCGCTCGACATTCGATTGCCTGAACACATCATTGAAGATTTCGAGGGAAACAATTCCGGAGTACCCCGAACGCACCAGGTGGCCCAGGAACGCATCCAGCTCGAAGCCGCCCTCACCGGGGAACACGCGGTAGTGGCGGGACCAGGACAAGATATCCATGGTCAGCACCGGGGCGTCCGCAAGCTGGACGAAGAAGATCTTCTCCCCCGGGATCTGGGCGATCTGCGCCGGATCGTCCCCGCGGGAAAGAATATGGAAACTGTCGATGCACAGTCCCACATTTTCGCGGTCCACCAGCTTCACGATCTCCCACGAATGCTGGTAGGTGTCCACATATTTGCCCCAGGCCAGCGCCTCGTAGGCGATGCGCACCCCGTAGCGTGCGGCCACATCCGCCAACCGGCGAATCTGCTCGGCAAACAGTCCGTCATCATCGATGGTCGCCGTTCCCACGTTCGAGCAGAGCAGCATGAGATCCATGCCCAACCGTTGCATGAGCTCGAACTTCGCTTCGGCGCGGCGCAGATTTGCCAGCAGCAGCTCTTCTTCCACGCCTTCGAAGTCACGGAAGGGCTGGAACAGATCCAGGGTCAGGCCCAACCGGTGGGCAAGCGCCTTGACCTCCTCGGGAGACATCGGGCTGACGGTGAGATCCTGCTCGAAGATCTCGATTCCGTCAAAACCTGCCTTGGCGCAGGCAAGCATCTTTTCTTCCAGCGTGCCCGAGAGGCACACCGTGGCGATCGAGGTGCGCATTAGAATCCCGCATCCAGCATCTCTAGCAGGTGGGCGCGCATCCGTGCCGCGTCTGGGGTCAGCCCGGTGATGATGCCAAAGGCGTCCACCGCCTGGCCAACGGCCATATGTCCGCCGTCCAGCACCTCGCAGCCGAGGTCGCGGGCCGCGGTGATCAGTTCGGTATCCACCGGACGATAGACGCAGTCGGCAACCCAATGCCGGGAGCGGAGCCCGGAAATATCAAGTGGCAGCCCCGGGTGGTGATGCATTCCGATGGGACTGGCGTTGAGCAGCCCATCGACCTGTGCCAGTAGCGCCGGCGCCTCTTCGGCGCTGGCCGGAGTGATGCTGGCCTGCGGGAAGTGGAGGGCCAGTTCCTTGGCTCGTTCGCTGGCCCGGGAGATATCCGGATCGACCAGGAATAGTTCTTTGACTCCCGCGTCGAGCAGGGCGAAAGCGACGGCCGCGCCGGCACCTCCGGCACCGAGCTGCAGCACCTTGTCCAGCTTGGCCCCGGGAAGCCCGGTGTTCAGCGCCCAGCCGAACCCGGAGGCATCGGTGTTGTAGCCGTGGAATTTTCCGTCCTTGATGAGCACCGTGTTGACCGCGCCGATGGCCTGGGCATTTTCACTGATTTCATCCAGCTGCCCGATGACCAGCTGTTTGCATGGGTGGGTAATGTTGAAGGCGTTGAATCCCAGCTCGGCACCGGACTTCAACAGCTGGCCGACGTCTTCGGCGGGCCGGCCAAGCACCGTCAGGTCGATCGGCCGGTACAGGTAGCGCACCGCGTGGGCGTCTGCTTCTCGTTCGTGCATGGGCGGGGTCAGCGAGGGCAGGACGCCGTCACCTATGAGTCCGACTAAAAATGACTGAGCAAGAGTACTCACCGAATTACCCAACTTTCCGTCATGCTTGACGCAGATATTGCCTCAGCTGTGATTTGCATCTACCCTATATCAACGTACACATTCCGTACAACTGTACGGATAGCGCACACTGTTTTTGATTTCAGCGTTCGCCCTTCAGCAAACAAAGGAGTTTTCCGATGCCATCCACACGTGAACCGTCGGCGTCCGAGGTGCCCGGCACCGGGAAACGCACCCCCGTCAAGGCGGCCGTTGCCAGTTTCATGGGAAGCGCAGTTGAATACTACGACTTCTTCATCTTCGGCTCCGCCGCCGCACTGATCTTCCCGCACATCTTCTTCCCCGACGCGGATGCCAATGCCTCGGTGATGTCGCTGGCCACCTTCGGCTTCGCCTACATCGCCCGGCCGATTGGCGCGGTCGTCCTCGGCCACTTCGGGGACCGCATCGGACGCCAGAAGGTGCTGATGTTCACGCTGGTGCTCATGGGCGCTTCGACCTTCGCGATCGGCTGCCTGCCAACCTTCGACCAAGTCGGTTGGCTCTCCCCCATCCTGCTGGTCCTCGCCCGACTTTGCCAGGGCCTCTCGGCGGCCGGAGAGCAGGCCGGAGCCTCCTCGATGACGCTGGAGCATGCACCCGATCGCCGACGCAGCTTCTTCACTTCCTGGACCCTGACCGGCACCCAGGGCGGACAGATCCTCGCGGCCCTGATCTTCATTCCCGTGGTGGCACTGCCCGATGACATCAAGTACGGCATCGGCTGGCGCATCCCGTTCTGGCTCTCCGCGGTAGTTGTCCTGGTCACTTTCTTCATCCGCCGCTCGCTGCACGAGACCCCGGAATTCGAAGAGGCGAAGAAGAACAACAACATTGCAAAGCTGCCGCTGGCGGTCCTGCTGAAGTTCCACTGGAAAGACGTCTTGCGCGTGGTGCTGTGCGCGTTCATCGCCGCGGTATCCACCGTGTACGGGACCCTGGCCATCTCCTACGGCAAGAACATCGGCAATATCGATGCCTCGATCACGCTGTGGCTGGTGGTTGCCGGCAATATCGGCGCGCTGCTCACCCAGCCGCTGTTCGGCATGCTGGCCGATGCCATTGGCCGCAAGCCGGTGTTCATCTACGGTGCGCTCGCCTCGGCGGCAGCCATGCCGTTCTACCTGCGCAGCATGGAAACCGACAACACGGTGCTGCAGTTCGTGCTGTCCCTGGTGGTCTTCTCCTGCGCCTACTCCGCGGCCAACGCGGTCTGGCCAAGCTTCTATGCCGAGATGTTCTCCTCCAAGGTGCGCTTCTCCGGCCTGGCCATCGGCACCCAGCTCGGCTTCCTCATGGCCGGCTTCGCACCGTCCATCGTGGCGGCCATGGGCGGCCTGGAACCTGGCGGCTGGGTCAAGATCAGCCTCTTCACCGCGGGAATCGCGCTCATCGCGGCGATCTCGGCGCTGACCGCCAAGGAAACCTACCGGGTGCCAACCGCGCAGCTGGGTACCACTGCCGAGCTCGTGCGAAAGTAGCACTCGCCAGGCAGCAAGTAAGCGAGGCTCGGCTCCCCGGAGAACGGGAGCAAGGCCTCGCTTTTTGCTGTGTTCAGCCACAAATCAGAACACTTCGGATTCGCCGCCGCAGCGGTGCGTCCCGACCGCGTAGTGGGCCAGCCATCGTTTCGAGCACGGCGGCTGGCGGCACTCACCGGGCGCTCCACCCGCCGTCCATGGCATAGGAGGTGCCGGGGACCATCCCCGCCTCATCCTGGGCCAGCCAGGACACCAAGGATGCCACCTCCTAGGGCTCCACCAGCCGCTTAACCGCCGCTTCGGTGAGCATGATCTTCTCCACCACCTCGGACGGGGCGATGCCATGGAGCTGGGCCTGATCCTGGATCTGCTTCTCCACCAGGGCGGTGCGCACGTAGCCGGGGTTGACGCAGTTGCTCGTCACCCCATGCTCGGCCCCCTCCAACGCGGTGACCTTGGATAGTCCTTCCAACCCGTGCTTGGCCGACACATAGGCGCTCTTGAATGCGCTGGCTCGAATGCCGTGCACGCTGGAGACGTTGATGATGCGCCCAAAACCGCGTGCATACATTCCGGGCAACGCCGCACGGATGAGCAGGAAAGGCGATTCGAGCATCAGCCGGTGAATAAGCCGCCAGGCCTCGGGATCATACTCGTGGATCGGCGCAACGCGTTGCACCCCGGCATTATTGATCAGAATGTCGGTATCCAAGCTGAGCTCTTCCAGCGTCTTCGTATCAGCCAAATCAACCGCCCAGGCCTTGCCGCCCAGCTCCTGTGCCGCCGCGCTGGCTGCCTGCTCGTTCAGATCCGCGACGGTGACAACTGCACCTTGGGCGCCCAGCCTTCTGGCACAGGCCAGCCCGATTCCCGAAGCACCCCCGGTGACCAATGCGGTACGTCCGGACAATCCGCCGCGCACCCGCCCGTGCTTCGTCTTTGTTTCGGTCATCTGGCTCAACCCTCCACGGTCGGTTGTGCGTTGAGTGACTCCAACGCATGGACAATAAATTCGCTTTTTCTTCAATCACCTCATCGGGGACCTCGGGACCGCGCTACTTGCTCAACTGGTAACACTCCTTCCGCGATGTCCATGCCGTGGCTACGGAGTGCTTCGGGAGAACCGAATTCAACCCGCCGGATGGTCTGATTCCGAGCAGGCTGCTGCGTGGCTCACGAAGACTAGTTGACGATCTCGGGCGGGGCGATGTCCTCGCCCGGCACGGTCTCCACCACTTCCGGTATCCATTTCTCGCCCTCCCTGGCCAAGGACACCCGGTACATGTTCTGCACCAGTCCATGATCCGAGGCACGCACGGTGGTTTCGCCCTGAGGTCCTTCGAAGCGCCAGCCCTCCAAGGCGGTGACCATCTGCTCCACGTCGTTGCCGCCTTCGCCCACGGCCCGGGCAATCATCTGCCCTGCCACAAATCCATCCGGGGAGAACTGACCGACTTCCTTGCCCGCATCCTCAATAGAGGAGATCATCTCTTTTTCGACGTCGGTGCCTGCAGCGCCCGGGAAGTAGTGGCTGAAGAAGGAAATCTTCTCGCCCGCGCCACCGTAGGCACCATAGGTTGCTGCCTCGCCCAGCCCGGTGACGATGGGAGCAATGTCGAAGGCGCCCTGCCGGTCCAATGCCTGCCACATAGAATCTGAGGATGCTCCGGCCCAGGCCGCGTAGATGAGGTCGGGTTTGGCATCCACCAGCTGCCGGGCGAAGGCTGCGAAATCGGTGACGTCTTCGGGCACGAGAAGGTTGCTGACGTTGGCGCCCTGCAGTCCAAGGGCTGCTTCTGCCGCTGCGAGATGTCCCTGCCCGAACGTGTTGTCCTGGGCGAAAACGGTGATCTGCTTGCCGTTCAAGTCATTTAGGAAGGCGCCGGCGGTGGCCGCGTCCTGCATGGACTGGCCTCCGGAGCGGAAGGTGTATTTGTTGGCGCCGGAGATGGCATCCGAGACGGCCGGGCCGGAAATGTAGAGGACCTTGTCCCGGGCTGCCAGGTCGGCAAGTGTCAGGGCGATATCCGAAGAGGCGGTTCCGGCCAGAATCTTGTAGTCCTCGCCGATTAGCTCTCCGGCCACCGCGGCTGCCTGGTCCGGGTCGCCGCCGTCGTCGTGATAGGTGATGTTCAGTTCGAAGTTCCCCAGCTGGCCCGTACCATCGGTGGCGTAGTCGAGTCCCGCTTGCAGGCCTTCGTAGTAGGCGTCTCCCTCGGCAGCAAGCGGGCCGGTCTTGGAGTAGATGATCCCAACGTTCACCGAGTCTTCGACTGCTCCCGACTCACCCCCGTCGGTGTTCCCGGTTTCCGCGGTGGGCGCGCAGGCCGTCAAGGCCAGTGCCCCGCCGAGGGACAGCGCAGCCAAAACCTTGCCGGTTCGATTCACGAGTGACGCCTTTCCTCGTGGGGCGCCGCTAATAGCAGCTGGCCCCGAAGCCAGATTGTGCGGTGCGCGTTTGCACCAAACCCGAACCGCGATTCTGGTTACAATCCCAAACTATGGCGACCTCTCGAAGGAGTCAACGGATCCGATGCGCGGAAACCGTAAAAAGGTGTGCGCTTTTGCAAAGCCGTCGTGCGCGGCGGCACCCGGTGATGCCTGTGATTTCAGGACCTAGGAATCGACCAGCCCGCGCCCCACGATCAGCTGCATAATCTCATTTGTGCCTTCCAGGATCTGATGCACGCGCAGATCACGGACGATCTTTTCCAGCCCGTACTCGCTGAGGTAGCCATAACCGCCATGCAATTGGATCGCGGTATTGGCCGCGTTGAACCCGGCATCGGTAGCCACCTTCTTCGCCATCGCGCACAGCCGCAGCGCGTCGGAAGTTTGCGCGTCCAGGGCTGCCGCTGCCCGGCGCAGCAGCGTGCGCGCCGCTTCCAATTCCATATCCATATCGGCTAGCTTGAAGACCAGCGCCTCCTGGCGCGTGAGCGGACCGCCAAAGGCCTCGCGCTCCTTGAGGTAGGCCACGGATTTCTCCAGGGCCAGCTGCCCGCCGCCGATCGAGCAGGCACCGATATTCAGCCGGCCGCCATTGAGCCCGCGCATCGCTATGGAGAAACCATCGCCTTCGGCACCTAGCAGGTTGCCGGCGGGGATCCGCACGTCTTGCATGATGACCTGACGGGTAGGTTGCGCATTCCAGCCCATCTTCTTTTCCTTGGCCCCGAAAGACAATCCCGGCGCATCGGCGGGCAGCAAGAAAGCGCTGATCCCCCGCCCGCCCGTATCTGCCGTGCGGGCCATCACCAGATAGAGCGCGGATGAACCCGCGCCGGAGATGAACTGCTTGACCCCGTTGAGCACATATTCATCGCCGTCCCGGACCGCACTGGTAGTCAGCGCCGCAGCGTCCGATCCGGTCCCGGGTTCGGTCAGGCAATAGGATCCCAGATCCTGCATCGCCACCATGCCCGGCAGCCACTGGGCTCGTTGCGCCTCGGTGCCGAAGCTGTCGATCATCCACACCACCATATTGTGGATGGAGATATAGGCCGCAATGGTGGGACAAGCCTTGGATAGTTCTTCGAAGATCAGCACCGCGTCGCTGCGGCTCAGCCCGGACCCGCCATAGGCTTCGCTGACGTAGATGCCGCCCATCCCCAATTCGCCGGCTTCGGCGAGCACATCGACGGGGAAATGCTGCTTCTCGTCCCACTCGAGGGCATGCGGAGCGATTTTCTCCGTAGCAAATTCGCGGACTGCCTCCACCAGCTCACGTTGCTCCTCATTTAGTCCAAACATCACTAACCCCTATCTGACCACCGCTACTTGTGACCCACACTACAGCCATTGCGAAGAGTTTAGGATGCCAGCAGCGGGCGGGAATTCCGAGAACTGCGCTCGAAATGCGACGCATGGCCCGTGGGTCAAAGAACTCGCCTCGCGCCGCCCAAAGCGGTTCCAGCGAACGCCCCATTTGTCACAGTGCGCGGTTCCGCCTCGGTTCTCGGCCATACTTGGACTTATGGATTCCGCCTCTACTGACCCGAATATGCAGCCGGTGACGCCGCGACGTGCCGCAAGCGTCCTGATGATCCGCGAGGGAAACGAAGGCCTGGAGGTCTTCATCCAACACCGGGTTTCCACCATGGACTTCGCAGCTGGCATGGTTGTCTACCCCGGCGGCCGGGTCGATGCTCAAGATCTGGCCGAGGCGCAAGCGGGGAATATTCCGTTAGCGCTGGCCATCGAGCACGCACGGCTTTGGGAAGACTCCTCCATCTGGGAAGACGGAGAAGAGCAGGCCATCCTCGATGCGGCAACCCTGCTGGCCGCCGCGCGCCGCGAGATCTTCGAAGAGACCGGGGCGCGCTTGGACGTGAGCCAGCTGCGTCCTTGGGCGAATTGGATCACGCCTCCGGATAATCCCAAACGCTTCGACACCTTTTTCTACGTGGCTCAGGTGCAGCCCGGACAGGCCCCCGTGCACCAGACCACCGAGGCCTCAAACTCCGAATGGATCCAGCCCGCCGTGCTGTTCTCCGCCTACGAGCGCGGCGAGCTGGGCTTGATGACCCCCACCCGCACAACTCTGCGCAACCTCGCAGCACTTGAAACCGTTGATGCCGCCATGAGCTCGCAAACTCCCATCGTCACGGTCCGGCCCCAGCGCATGCCACCGGCCGCGGATTCCAAGAAGGAACGCACCCTCTAGCCGCACCAGGCCCGGTACCCCTTGGCTGGTGCAGCAGCACTGCCCGAACCCCCGGGCGACTGGGCAGGAGTCCGGTTTCCACAAGCTCCCCCGGGAATTCTCACACGCCGATATTGCCTACCGGATTCCTTGCAGAGCGCATATGCCTGGTCGTCGAGGTCCTGAGGCTCCGCGTCGGGTCCACTCGCCATGAACGCCGGCGAACACCCGGCATCGCTCCGGGGCGCCTTGGCCATTCGAAGGATCCTTGGCAATCCCTAGAAGGGGTACTGCTTATCGGTGCTCTGCACCCCGATCCAATGGTCGGTGGTGAATTCCTCGATAGCCCACTCACCGTTAAAGCGGCCCAACCCGGAGTTCTTCTCCCCGCCGAACATCACATGTGGTTCATCATTCACGGTGATGTCATTGATGTGAGTCATTCCCGCCTTGATCCCGCGGGCAAAGCGCACACCCTTTTCAATATCGGTGGTGAATACCGCGCTGGATAATCCGAATTCGGTGTCGTTCGCCAGTTCGAGCGCGTGCGCCTCGTCTTCGGCCCTAATGATGCCAACCACCGGGCCGAAGATCTCCTCACGGAACAGTTCCATCTCGCTGGTGACATCGGCGAAAACATGCGGCGGCACTACGCGGCCGACGACCTCTCCGGAGAGCACCTCGCGGGCCCCCTCGCTTCGAGCCTGCGCGATCTTTCCCTGCACGCTGGCCAGCTGCGCGTCGTTGATAATTGGCCCCACCACATTTGCGGGCTCCGCCGCATCACCGTATTTGATGGTGGCTGCATGGGCGGCGAACTGCTCGACGAACTGGTCGTATACCGGGCCTTGAACGATGATCCGGTTGATTGCCATGCAGATCTGCCCCTGATGCAGGAACTTGCCCATGGCAGCGGCGCGGACCGCTTGTTCGAGGTTGGCGTCGGCGAGCACCACAAATGGTGCGTTGCCACCAAGTTCCAGCGCGACCCGCTTCATATGCTTGCCCGAAACGGCGAGCTTGCCGACGTTTTTCCCCACCGGGGTGGACCCAGTGAAGGAAATCAGCGAAGGAACGCTGTGCGCCACAAAGTGGTCCCCAATTTCGGTGCCCGATCCAACAACCACGCTGAACACGCCCTGCGGGATTCCCGCCGCCTCGAAGGCCTTGGCCAGCACCAGCGCGCCAACCAGCGGGGTATCGCTGGCCGGCTTGAGTACCACCGAGTTGCCCAGCGCCAGCGCAGGGGCCACCGAGCGCTGGGAAAGCAGCATCGGGAAGTTCCACGGGCTAATCACGCCCACCACGCCCACCGGTTCGCGATAAACACGGTTTTCCTTGCCCACGCTGTTCGAAGGCAGGATCTGGCCGTGCACCCGGGTCGGGAAGGTGGCGGCCTCACGCGTTGCGGCGATCGTGCCAGAAACCTCCACGTTCGCCTTGAGCACCGATGAACCGGATTCGGCCACTAGCAGCGCAACCAGGTCATCGTAGTTGGCTTGCAGATAGTCCGCAGCCTTGGTGAGCACCGCAGCACGTTTTGCCGGAATGAGCGCAGCCCAGTCGCGTTGGGCTTGGGCCGCGCTCGCATAAGCCTCGTCCACATCCTCGCTGGAAGCCTGGCGGATTTCTGCCAGCACCGCGTCGTCGAACGGGTTGCGGGTGACCAGAACGGAAGAACTGCGCCCCTCGCGCCATTTCCCGGCGATGAAAAGTTGCGCCGGAAGCTGGTCAAGGAAAGCTGGTCGGCTGGATACGGCCTGGTTGGTCATGGATCTTCCTTCCCACAGTGCGGCGCTTCGCGCCACAGCGAATCGAGCTCTTCGCACTCATTGTTCGCGGGAAATCCGCCACGATCAAGGAACTCATCGAACAGCAGAATTCGCGCCGGCAGAAGACCTACTTATCGTCAAAAATTTCTCGGGCGGCCAGCACCTTGGCCGCATGCGCCTCGGACCAGATGCGGATGGCATCCATCGGTTCGAGCAGACTGCGACCCAGATCGGTCAATTCATAGTCCACCCGGACCGGCACCTGAGCCGTGACGGTGCGAGCCACCAGGCCATCGCGCTCCAGGATGCGCAGCGTGCTGGTCAGCACCTTGGGCGTCACCGCACCGATCTGCTGGCGTAACGCGGAGAAACGTAGCGGCCCCCGGGCTAAGGTAAGCATCACTAAAGGGGTCCATTTATCCCCCAAACGTTGCATAATTTCACGTGAGGGACAGTCCTGCACAAGCACGTTGTAGGTGAGGGCGCTATCCATTTGGTAACCAAGTTCCTTTGAAGTAGTCGGTATCTAAAGGATACTATAAGGGTGAAGAACACAGCTACGAGAGGATCATCATGAAGATTGCAGTTTACGGGGCCACCGGAATGGTCGGCAGCCAGATCACCGCCGAGGCGCTGCGCCGTGGCCACGAGGTCACCGCCGTCAGCAGCAGCGGCAAAACCGTCGAAGGCACCAGCGCGGCCACTGCCGAGCTCAGCGACACCGCCGCCTACCGCGACCTGGGAAAGAACCACGACGTCGTCGTGATCTCCGTGCCGCCATCGCGCACCGGTGGCGACCACCAGGAATACCTTGACGCCTTCGAGGAGATCACCGAAACCCTTATTCCGGCGCGCCTGGTCGTCGTCGGCGGAGCCGGCGCCACCGAGATCGACGGGGTGCGGCTGTTCGACACCCCGGGCTTCCCAGAAGAATACAAGGCAGAGGCGGTCACCTGCGGCGCGGTCTACGACATGTTCACCTCGGTGTCGGGCATCACCTGGACCCTGGCAGCACCTGCCCCGGTGATCGCACCGGGCACCCGCACCGGCAACTACACGCTCGGCGCCAACTCCCCTGCCGGCGACTTCGTTTCCACCCAGGACTTCGCGGTAGCGATCCTCGACGAAATCGACACCCCGGCGCACAACAACCGCCGCTTCACCGTCGCCAGCGAAAAGTAACACGCCGGCCAACCGGTCAGCCAAGGTCGATGGCTCGGCTCTCGCTTCCTCTGGCAGGGAAACGATCTGACCTTTCGGCCTTGGTTGACTAAGGTTGTCTACGTCATCGCTCACTTATTCAAAGGTCACTCACCGTTCATGCAACGAACACAGCGCGCCACCCGCCTGCTCACCGGAGCACTAGCTCTCCCGCTGGCCGGAGCCCTCATCGCAGGCTGCTCCACCACCTCCGATCCCTCGGCCACCGAGGATCTGAAACCCGTCGCCGGCGGGACGCTGGTTTACGCCTCGGGTGACGCCGAGCCGAACTGCCTGGACCCGCATGTGGGAGGAAACTATCCGCAGGCGCTGGTGGCCTCGCAGTTCATGGAATCGCTGTTCAGCAAGGACGCCAAGGGTGAGATCATCCCGTGGCTGGCCGAAAAGTCCGAGGTCTCCGAGGACGGGTTGACCCGTACCATCACGCTGCGTGAGGGGATCAGCTTCCACGACGGCACCGCGCTCACCGCCGAAGCCATCAAGGCCAATATCGAGCACCTGCAGGATCCGAATACCGCGTCCTCTACCGGTTATCTTGCCGTCGGCAAGGTCTCCGAAATCAAGATCGTCGACGAGTTGACCGCGCAGCTGGAGCTCTCCGCCCCGGATAACGCGCTGCTCGAGTCGCTGTCCATGCCGTGGACGGCAATCCAGTCCCCCGAAGGGCTCAAGCGCGACCAGGCGGCGAATTGCGCCGCCCCGGCAGGCACCGGCCCGTTCAAGGTCGAGTCCTGGGACCGCCAGCAGGCGGTCAATCTGGTGCGCTACGAAGACTATGCCCCACCGGTGGCAGATGCCGAGCGGAACGGTTCCACCGCCTTCCTGGACGGCATCACCTGGCGCTTCATCCCGGAGGCCGCCAGCCGCTATGCGGCCCTGCAGTCCGGCGAGGTCGACGTGATCGACAATCCGCAGCCCGACACCATCGCCACCGCCACCGAGGGCGGGCTGGGCCACCTCGCGGCGCCGCGTCCGGGAGCCTCGAACCGGGTGGAGCTCAACAGCTCCAAGGCGCCTTTTGACGACGCCTCGGTGCGCGAGGCGTTCATCCGTTCCCTCGACGTGAACACCGGAATCGACGCGCTGTACTTCAATGCCGCCGAGCGCAGCTACTCGCTGCTTTCAAGCGTTGAACCGCTGGGCATTTCAGCTGAAGAGAAATTCGGCACCGATGTCGATCGGGCCAATCAGCTCCTCGACGAGGCAGGCTGGACCGAACGCGATGCACAGGGCTACCGAACCAAGGACGGCAAGCGACTGAGCCTGAGCTTCCCGGTATCCACGAACCAGTCGGTTCCGGCCGAGCAGTCGCTCTTCGAGCAGATGCAGGCGTCCGCCAAAACCGTTGGCTTCGAGGTCAAGATCGAGTTGCTCGACCTCTCCAGCTGGTACGGCGCTCTGGCGCAACACGAGTACGACCTCGTTTCGGCACCGTACACCAAGGTCGGCCCGAGCGTGCTGCGCATCTTGTTCCATTCGGATTCCACCGTCCCGGCGCCGAGCGGCTACTTTGCAAACAACGCGCAGATCAAGAATCCGCAGCTGGACCGGCTGCTGGTGGAAGCCGAGCAGAGCAACGACGAAGCCGAACGCGCAGAGCTCTACGAGCAGGCGCAGAGCCTGGTCTTGGACGGCTACTACGTGCTCCCGCTCTACGATCAGCAGAACCACTTCCTGTTTTCGAAGAACGTGCACGGCATGGGTGAAACCACCGCGGTCTCCTCACCGACCTACTTCAACGTGTTCCTGAACAAGTAGCCATCGAACACGTCCAGAGATGAAAATGCTCGCTTGGTTGGGTCGCAAGGTTGGCGGCGCGCTGGTGGTGTTGTGGCTGGTGGCCACCGCCATCTTCATCGGCGTGCGGCTGATCCCCGGCGATCCGGCCGAAGCGATTATGGGCGGCCCGGGTTCGCAGGCCTCGGCCGAGGCCCTGGCCGCCGCGCGCAGCGAGTATGGCTTGGACCTTCCGCTGATTACCCAGTACCTCATGTTTCTGGCCAAGCTGATCCGCCTGGATTTCGGGACCTCCTATGCGCTGAAGGACCCGGTTCTGCAGGTCATCGCCGAGGTGCTGCCACCGACCATCACGCTGGCACTCATCTCACTGGCGGCGGCCTGGTTGCTGTCGCTCATCTTTGCGATGCTGGCCATGCGTGCCACGCGGGTGGGCCAGTGGGTCGGCAACGCGGTGGAGATCATTGCCGCGGCCGTGCCGCACTTCTGGCTCGGTGCGGTGCTGATCATGCTTTTCTCCTCGATGCTCGGCTGGTTCCCTGCGGTGGACAACGGGACCGGGTCGGGACTGGTCTTGCCGGTGCTCACCCTCGCGCTGCCGCTGGCAGGTTTTCTCACCCAGTTGATGCGCGACTCGCTGTCCACCGCATTGGGAAGCCAGTTCGCGTTGGCCGCCCGAACCCGCGGTGAAAGCCGGTTGACGGTGTTCTGGCGCCACGGTTTGCGCCATGCGGCGCTGCCCGCTTTGGGGTTGACCGGCTGGGCCTTCTCCTCCCTGCTTTCCGGAGCGGTGGTTGTCGAGGCGATCTTCGCCCGTCCGGGACTGGGACGTTCCCTGCTTTCGGCGGTGCTCTCCCGTGATATTCCCATGGTCACCGGCATCGCGCTGTTCTCCGCCCTCGTATATATCGTGGTGATGGCGCTGACCGAAGCCCTCGAACGCCTCATCAATCCGGCGGGGGCAGAATCATGAGCCGAACCGCCAAAATTCTCGGCACCGTCTTTATCCTCTTCTGGCTCCTTACGGCGCTTGCGCCGGGGCTCATCGCCCCGGGCGACCCCCTGGCGGTTGACCCCGCGCAGGCATTCCACGCGCCGAGCCTGGCGCACCCGATGGGGACCGATGAATCGGGACGCGACGTGTTCACCCGCGTCATCCATGGTGCCGGCGACTCGCTGTATATCGGCCTGGCCGCCACGGCTCTGGGCATGGGCATTGCCCTAGTTCTGGGTACCGCCGCGGCCCTTGCCCCGCGCTGGCTCGATGGTGCGATCTTGTGTGTGCTCGAAGCCCTCTACGCGGTGCCCTCGCTGCTGCTGGCACTGCTGATCATCGCCTTCACCGGCCCCGGGGTCGGGCCGGCAATCGTTGCCGTTGGCTTATCCACCGCGCCGGGCTACGCCCGCTTGGTGCGCAGCCAGATCCGTTCTGTGAAGAACTCCGAAATGCTGGAAGCCGCCACGGTGCTCGGCCGCGGCACCTGGCTGAAGGTACAAAACCACCTGGTGCCCAACGCGCTGCGCCCCCTGCTGGCGTTGGTGACCCTGGGCATTGGGCAGGCGGTGATTTGGGCCGCCGCGCTGTCCTTCCTCGGCTTGGGCACTCCGCCGCCGGCTCCCGAATGGGGTGCCATGCTTTCGGCCGGGCGCACCTACCTGCATCTGGCCTGGTGGCTGAGCTTCTTCCCTGGCTTGGCGATTGTGGTGGTGGCCGCCGGGGCCACGCTGATCGGACGTTCCTTGGGCGGAAAGGTCAATGCCGCATGAGTCCTTTATTTAATGTCAAGAACCTCTCGGTGAGCTTCGCCGGGCAGCTCGCGGTGGACTCGGTCTCCTTCGAGCTCTCCGCCGGGGAATGCCTGGCGCTGGTTGGTGAATCCGGGTCCGGCAAGTCCGTCACCGCCCGCAGCCTGCTGGGGCTCTCCGGCGGCAAGGTCAGCGCCGAAAAATTCATGGTCTTGGGGCAGGACGCCACCGCGATGAGCGAACGGGACTGGCAGCAGCTGCGCGGAAATTCCGTGGCGATGATCCTGCAAGATGCGCTCATGGCGTTGGATCCGTTGCGCCCGGTGGGCCACGAAATTGCCGACGCGCTGAAGGAACACAGCTCGCTGTCCAAGTCCGAGCGCACCACGAAGGTCCGCAAGGCCCTGGAAGTGGTGGATCTTCCCGAGCCTGCTTGGCGGATGAAGCAGCGCAGCTCCCAACTCTCCGGTGGCATGCGCCAACGCGTGCTCATTGCCCAAGCGATGATCGGGGACCCGCAAGTTGTGATCGCCGACGAGGCGACCACCGCGTTGGACTCCCGGCTGACCGCGCTGGTGCTCGAGCAACTCCGGGCGCTCAAAGACGAGGGCCGGGCGGTGCTGATGATCAGCCACGACCTGGCACAAGTGGCCCATCTGGCCGATCGGATCGCGGTGATGCGTGCCGGAAAGATCGTCGAGGCCGGCGAGACCGACCAGGTGCTGAACCGCCCGCAGCACGAGTACACGCGCACTCTTCTGCGCGCCATCCCCTCCGGGGTGCCCCGCTTCGAGCCCTTGAGCCTTGCTCCCCCGAAGGCGGCTGTCGTGGCTCAAGAACCGGCGAGGCCTGCTCGGATGCCGGCTCTGGTGGTGGAGGACCTGTCCAAGAGCTTCGGCAAACATGCCGCGGTGCAGGGGGCGGGTTTTGTCGTTCAGCAAGGACAGACGCTGGGCCTGGTCGGTGAATCCGGGTCGGGCAAGACCACCACCGCGCGCATGGTGCTCGGCTTGGAGCGCCCGGATACCGGCACCGTCCAGCTGCTCGGGGAGCACTTTGCCCCGCACCGCGAAGCCCAGCGCCGGCACTTGCGCGAAAACATCGGGGCGATCTACCAGAATCCGCTGGGTTCTTTTGACCCACGCTATAGCGTGGGTCAGTTGCTCACCGATGCGCTCTCCGCCGGACGCAGCAAACGCGGCGCGAGCTACCGGACCCAAGTCTCCCGGCTCCTTGAACAGGTGGAACTGGACCCTGCCCTGAGCTCGCGAAATCCACGCGAGCTTTCCGGCGGACAGCGCCAACGCTTGGCGATCGCCCGCGCACTGGCTCCGAAGCCTAAGGTGCTCGTCTTGGATGAACCGGTCTCGGCCTTGGACGTTTCGATCCAGGCGACCGTCCTGGACCTGCTGGATCGGTTGCAGCAAGAGACCGGCACCAGCTACCTGTTCATCAGCCACGACCTGTCGGTGATCGAGCATATGAGCGATACCGTAGCGGTGATGTACCGGGGAAGCATTGTCGAGCAGGGCGCTACCGCCGACGTGTTCGGCGACCCGCAGCACGAGTACACCCGAGCGCTGCTCACAGCCATGCCGCGGCTGCGTTAGCAACCGCGGCATGGCTGGTTCAAACCGTATCGTTCGCGCTAGAGCCCTTCACCGAACTGGTCGCGGACCTGCTTGCGCAACACCTTGCCCAGCATCGAGCGGGGCATCTCCTCGATGGCAACGATCCGCTTAGGCACCTTGTAGGCCGCCAGCAAGGTCCGGCAGTGTTCGCGCAGGTCGGCCTCGTCCAGGCTCGCGCCTTCATCGAGTTGCACCGCGGCGACCACCATTTCACCGCCCCGTTCCAGTGCCTTGCCGAACACCGCGGCGTCGGCAATATCTGAATGCTGGCGCAGCGCGTTCTCCACCTCGCTGGGCGAGACATTAAAGCCGCCGGTAATGATCAGCTCCTTGGCCCGGTCAACGATCTGGGTAAACCCGTCCTGGTCGACGGTGACTACGTCGCCGGTGTGCAGCCAGCCGTCCTCGGTCAGCGTTTTCGCGGTCTCCTCCGGGTTATTCCAGTATCCGCGGAACACCTGGGGCCCCTTGATCAGCAGCTCTCCGGCTTCGCCCTGCGCCACCTCGCGGCTTGGCTCATCGACATCCACGACCTTCATCAGGGTCGAAGGAAATGGCACTCCGATGGTGCCGTTGCGACGTGTGGGGTGGAACGGGTTGCCCAAGGCCACCGGCGAGGACTCGGTCATCCCATAGCCTTCGACCAGCAGTCCGCCGGACATCGACTCCCAGAGCTCGACCACATGATCTGGCAGGTTCATCGCACCCGAGATGCAGTACTTGGCCGAACGCAGCGAAATGCCCTGCTCCTTGGCCGCCATGGCGGTGCGCTCGTAGATCGGCGGGACCGCGCAGTACACGGTGGCCGGAGACTTCTTCCACGCATCCAGGATCATCTGCGGTTCAAACTTCGGGAAGAGCACCAGCAGTCCCTGCTTCTTCACCCCGAAGGTCAGATACAGGGTCATTCCGAAAGCATGGAACATCGGCAGGATCGCATACAGGATTTCCTTGCGCTCTTCGGCGCCTTCCATCCAAGCCTCGCCCTGCAACGCATTGGCATACAGGTTGTAGTGGGTAAGCATTGCGCCCTTTGGACGCCCGGTGGTTCCCGAGGTGTACTGGATGACCGCCAGATCCTGCACCTCGGGGTATCGATAGTCCGGATCCAGTCGCCCGGACTTCAGCAGCTGCTTCCATGCCATGGTGCCTGACGTGGAGGCGGTCAGCGAGTCCTTGGTCTCGCGCAGCTTTTTCACCGGCAGTTTCAGTGCCAGGCGCTTGACCGCCGGGAATGCCTCAAGCAAATTGACGGCGACGATCGTATCGATTCGTACGTCCTTGGGGAACTGCTGCAGGTTCGGCACGACCTTGTCCCAGGCGATCACCACCCGCGCCTGGTGGTCTTCGAACTGGTGGCGTAGTTCGCGCGAGGTGTACAGCGGGTTGTGCTCCACAACCACCGCACCCAGCCGAAGCACCGCGTAGAACGCGACGACGTGCTGCGGGCAGTTGGGCAGGACCAGCGCTACCCGGTCACCGGGCTTCACGCCCAGCTGGCGCAGCCCCTCGGCCGCCCTCTCGACCTGTTGGCCCAATTCGAGGTAGCTCATCCGTCGACCGAAGAATTCGGTGGCCGGGCTCTCACCGGCTTCGCGGACCGAACGCTCAAACATATGACTCAACGACTCGGTGGGAAGCTTGATTTCGGCAGGGACGCCTGGCTGATAGTTGGCTACCCAGGCCGGTGCGGCAGTATTCTCCATGCCTACAATCATGCCCGATACCCACGGTTTCAGGTTAAACGCGAGGTGGACTTTCGGTGATTATTCAGCGGAACTGGCTCATTGGAATTCACGATTCGGCGTAGTTCGCCAATGCCTCGGCACGGTCGGCAACGCAACTTTTCATGGGGGTTTCGAGTTGCTCCAGCAGATGACGATCAACCCGTTGCCTCAGCTGATAATCTCCGGGCACTAGGAGTCCGTTCCGCTGCAACCGGACCGCCATCCACGAACCTGGTGCAAGACGATGAGTGAATAAATTCTTCATTCACCCACACACGGCTAGCCCGCCCCATCAGCATGTCTGCCTAGCGCCTCAAGAACCAGACCACTGACTGAGAATATTTTTCATTCAGCCACCGAACCCAACCACCAACCAGCCAATAAGCAACAGGAACAGGCTCAAGCCGGCACCAAGAGCACCGCGCCCCCCGGCAACCGGAAAACAAACGTTCGATAGGTGATATGAACCAGCGGCAGTGAACGAAAAAATCATTCACCCAACAAACCCAACAACCCTCCTAGCTGGCGATACGATCCGGCGGATCAGCCCAACCCAACACCCGACGCACCCGATCGTTCAACCCCACCTCCCGCACCGGAGTCCGGTCATGAACATGATCAAAGTTCTGAACCACCTCAACACTGCCCGGCAACTCCAAACACACCAACCCATGAGGAGTCCGCCAACTCACCGACCCATCCGGGCGGTAAATCGACTGCCACCCCAACGCGTGCTTCAACATCTGATGCCGTTTGCAGAGCAACTTCGTATTACTCCGATCCGTGTGCCCGCCCTTGGCCCAATCCTCCACATGATCAATCTCCGAAGTCTCCGCGGTGCGCCGGCACCCCGGGAAGCAGCAATGCACCTCCCGCACCCGCAACAAATCCTTCAACGCCTGCGAAGGACGGTACTTCTGCCGCCCCACATCGATCGCGGCCCCGGTCCACGGATCGGTCAGCACCCGCAGCATCGACGGAGCGTCCTTCGCCAACGCCAAGGCCGTGCCCACCGGAATCGGCCCATACCCCTCCAAATCCGCCAACGCCCGCTTAGGATCCGCCAAGGTTTCCACCGCCGGGATCGTCAACGCCACCCGCGTCTTCAACGGCGTACCACCCGTCGCAGGCCACCCATCGAGCAGGGCATCCCGGAAAATATCAGCCTCCCGCTGCCCCTGAGTACGCGAATCACCCGGATCCACATCATGCCTGGCAAAATACTTCACTGTATTAACCATGGAAATAATATCCGCCGCCGGAGCCCGCAGCTTCAACGCCGCCATCCCATCCGCTTCGCTCCAATGCGTCAACGCCCGGGACTCCTTCGCCGCCTCATGACGCTCCTGCGCCGAGACCGGATTCAACCGGTCATGCATCCGCCTCGCCCGCTGGCTCACGGCCGCATCACTGGCGGTTTTCGCCATCGGCAACAGCACATGCTCCATCCGCCGGATATCAGCAGCCCCCAGATCCTGAGCCTGCTTGACAATATCCCCCGCCGCCTTCGTAGTGATCTCCCCAGCAGCCAAAGCATCCAGCGTCCCCGTGCACAAATGGCGCAACCCATCGGCAATAAACAGCTTCCCCCGCACCTTCTCCTCAGACTCGCGCAACGCCACAGCGGCTTCAGCAACGAAATTCGAACGGATGATCTGCTCGGACGCCGGATCCACACCATAGTAATTCGCGCTGATCCGCTCACGGCGCTGCTGCTCGGTCTCCGTCTTCGGATCCGCACAACTATTTTCGGCAACGACCTGCGCGACCAGTTCCACCGAATCCGAAAGAGTCACCGCTTCGGCCGCGTCAAGCATGCGCCGCAGCCTCGCGAGCTTCTGCAACCGCACCAGCCCTGAGCCCGGATCCTGCAACGGCGGCAGGTTGTAGAGTTCGGTAGCCAGCGCCGCGATCTGGCCGAAATACTTCTCATGCTCCACCAAGGAAGAGAACAACCCGTCAGGGTGGGAAGCATCCCGATGCCCTGGCGGGCTCAACGGAAGACGATGAGTATCATCGTCGCTCTGAAAAATGTCTTGTAGTCCCATGTTCAATGATCTCGCCGGATCCCGACGGTTTGAGCGGGTTTATAACCCATTGTGGACAAGTATTGAGCGGCCGTTTGCTGATCAGCCGGCGCGTCACCGAGACCGCCCCACGTTGGCCGAGAGACTCGCCAGGTGCCTAACGACCAGCTTCCCAGCGAATAGGATTCCTCCAACTAATTGAGGACAGTGGCTAGTGGCTAAATCCTAGGCACCGGGCGTTGCTTTGGACTTATTGCTCTTCAATAGGCATTTTTGATCGCTTCCGGAGCGCTGGCACACATAGACTTCGAACCAATGCGTGTCGTTGAATAGGTGCCGCAAATTCTCTAGGGGGGACAATGGTCCACTGCATTCCAGAAGAACCTGATTTTTCCGATGGCCAGTCTGCCGAGAAAGCCGTCTGGGAAGAGCTACGTCGTTCCTTACCCCAAGAGGCCATCCTCGCCCACTCGGTCGCGGTACGCCACGGAGCCGTTGAACATGAGATCGACTTGCTGATTTTGTGGCCTGGAGTCGGGCTTGTGGCGATTGAGGTCAAGGGCGGATTGGTAGGCGTAGAGAACAGCGCCTGGTACCAGTCCGATAGCAACGGCCGGCACCATATGAAAGATCCCATGGCCCAAGTCCAGAGCGCGGCGCACGCCTTTAAAAAGTGGATTACCGAACAATCCGGCACCCCCTTGAACAGTCGCTTCGCCCACGTGGTGTGCCTGCCATATACGGAGGTTCCGGCGAATTGGCAGAAGGCAGATATGCCCCGTGATCTGCTCATGGACCAAAACGATCTAAAGCAAAGCGCGAACTACCTGCGTCGCGCCATCGAAGAGCTAGGCGGTGGTTACTCGGCGTTGGCACAGTCCTTCGCGCAACGCATCGCCCGGCATCTGGCGGCGGACTTCACACCCGAGCATCTGGAAACTTCCGAAGCTCTGGAAAACGAAGACCTGCAAGAACATCTCACCGCACGTCAGGCCATCTTGTTGAGCGCAACGCGGGCACTTCCCCGAGTGAAATTCATCGGTGGAGCCGGCAGCGGAAAAACATGGATGGCGGTTGAAAAAGCTAAACAGCTGGCCAAGGGCAATGCGCGCGTGGGGCTATTTTGCTACAACAAAGGATTGGGCCATTACCTAAAGAAACAGGTGAGCGGTTGGAGACAGAATAAACCCGTGCATATCGGAGAATTCCATGAGTACGCCCGCAGCCTCGGAGTTCCCAACGGCAGCGGACAAGACTACTTCGACGTGCAGATGCCGCGGCTGCTGCGCGAGCTGGCACTGCGGCTGCCCGAGGAAGAGAAGCTCGACGCGATCGTTGTCGATGAGGCCCAAGACTTTGCCCCCGAATGGTGGGAGGCACTGCTTGCGTGTACCAAAGACCCATTGCAGGGCAAGATCTATGCCTTCATGGACGTCCGGCAGGATGTCTACCGGAGATGGAACGGTGAGGACCTCGGCGGAAGTTTTGGCACCGCGGCACCGCTGGTATCCATCCACGTAGATGACAACTTACGCAACACTCGCCGGATCGCCGAAACGTTCAAAAACCTGGCCGGAGCACAAATCAAACCCCGTGGCGGGCAGGGAGTTCCGGTGCGCTTTGTCGCGTGCTCTACCGAAGAAGCGGTGGACATCGCCTCGGATTGCGTGGATCCGCTCATTAGCGAGGGCTGGGCAAATAACCAGATCGCGTTGCTCACGACCAATCGTCGCCACCCGATACACCAGGAGCACTTCGAGCAAGGAACCATCGACTCTGAATACTGGCCCGCGTTCCACGCCCATGATCAGGAATTCTACGGGCATGTGTTGGGATTCAAGGGGCTAGAACGTTCGGTGGTGGTGCTGTGTATCAATGGTTTCAAAGATATGTCGCGCGCCGTGGAGCAACTCTACGTGGGTCTTTCCCGTGCCCGGAGCCTACTGGTTGTCGTCGGAGACCGCGAACTCATCGAGGCGGCCTGCGGCAGTGAACTGCACGCCGCGCTGCGCAGCGCGAAGAGCTGGTCCCCGGCCATTGCGGCGGATCCGCTAGCGCTCTAAGGCAACTTCGCTAGAAGTTCAATCCGCGTGCGGCCACGTCCCAGCGTTCGATTACCTCGCCGGCGCGGACCACAGTGACCTGGTCCACCAGGTTCACCGCCACGCAGACATGGTTCGGGATCACGCGGAGTTGCTCCCCGTGTGCCGGAAGCGGCTGGCCCTCGGGCCAGAGCACCGTCGCGTGGTGTTCGGACACCGCACTGATCCGCGCGTCCGAATTTTCCAGGATTCGGCCAAACCCGCTCACCCAGGCGGGGCGGTCACCGCCCAGGATCTTGCTGCCCGCGTCCAGGACGATCCGCCGCGGGATGAGTTCGTCCCCTTCATGCCGGCTGACCACCGTGGAGGCTACGCTCAAGGCGATGTCTTCCCAGCGGCAGCGTCCCAGCTCGAACTGCTGCGCGTCGCCAAATACGTACACCCCGGGGCGGACCTCGGTCAGCAGCGAGTTGTCCGCAAGCTCTGCCGTGGGAGTGGAGCCACCGCTGATGCGTTTGAGTTCGAAGCCGTCTTCGCGGAGCAAGCCGGCCGCCCCGGCGAGCGCTTGCTGTTCTTCCGCGGCGACCGCTTGCGGCCGGCCCGGTGCATAACTATGACCGGGGAAGGTGAAAATGCCGATGACGTTCAGCCCGGCCTCGCGGGCGGCGCGGGCGACTTCCAATGCGCCTCGGGGAGGCACACCGCTGCGGTGGTGGCCGCTGTCGATCTCGATCATCAATCCTAATTTGTCGGCCTTGTCTCCCAGTTGCCGGGCAAGCTGCTCGACGGCTGCCACGGAGTCTGTGCCCAAGGAGAGCCTGACATAGCGCAGCAACTTGCGAATGCGTGCCGCTTGGACCTCGGAAACCCACAAGGGGAACGCGACGAAGAGATCCGCCACCCCGTGCAGCGCGAAGGTCAGGGCCTCCCCGATGGTTGCGACCGTCAGTCCCACTGCTCCGGAATCGAGCTGGAGGGCGGCGATCTCATGCATCTTGTGCGTTTTCGCGTGCGGTCGCAAGGCAAGTCCCTTGCCTGCAACGTTCTGCGCCACACGGTCGATGTTCCGCTCGAGGATCTCAACGTCGACCAGGATTTGCGGGGTTAATAAACCTTGCGGGATGGTGTTCACCAATGCCAGCTTTCCTCTTCGTGCTCGGGCGATCTGATTCGTACGTTACCCGAGAAAAATGCCCAGCTCGTCGTTGACACCCAGAGAATCCCAGCCACCTGGCGTGGGATCGGCCGACCTGGCCTATCTGTTGGCCGGCAGTCCCGATCCGCGAAGCTTCAGCGACAGCTCATGCGCGTGGTGCAGCAGTAATTGGCCCAGCGATTCTTGCCGGGCCACCTCGAAGCGCGATTCGATTCCGGTCAGGCTCAGCGCCCAGGCCGGTTGGCCCGAGGCGTCGAAGACCGCGGCTCCTATCCCCCAGCTGCCTTCAACGATGAGCCCCGGATTGACCGAGTACCCCAGGGTGCGGGTCTCTTCCACTTTGTGGCGCAATTGCTTGGCGCTGTGCGCTTGGCCGTACTCGGCCACGAGGTTGCTGCCAGCCAGATAGCGTTCGACGATCTCTTCGGGAAGAAAGGCGAGAATCGCGATGCCTGCCGAGGCGACCCCGAGCGGGAAGCGCCGGCCTTCGTAGAGGACAAAGGAACGGATTGGGAATGCTCCGTCTTGGCGCAGCAGGCAGACCGTTTCATCTCCGCGCCGGGCTGAGAGAAAGGCGCTCTCCCCGGATTCTTCGGCCAACGCGGTCACGTGCCCCCGGGCGAGCTCGCTGATGTCGTAGCGTTCGGCCGCTACCGCACCCATCAGATAGAGCTCGGGGCCCAGCAGCCAGCGCCCCGCCCGGTGGTCGTGGTCGCAGAAGCCTTCGGCTACCAGCGCCGTGAGCAGCCGGTGCACCGTCGGCCGCGCGAGCCCGGTAAGCCGCGCGACCTGCGTGGTCGTGATTCCTTCCGGCATGGAGGTGCTGACCGCACGCAATACCGCGGCCAAGCGTCCGACGACCTGTGCACCGGCAGGAGATTTGCTCATGACCATATTATGAACGACGGCAGTCCATAATATGGGGAACATGACGTTTTCAATAAGCGGCCCAACGCAATGGCGCGGATGCGCTTTGGGCGGCGCGGTAACCACTCCTCGAAATGTCCATAATGTGAACGAATGGACGGTTGTTCTTCACCTATCGAGCAATATCAGATTCTTTTCTCTTAGCTATTGAGCTATCGACTTGGAGTTACTACCTTCGAAGGTAGGGAACACTCAAATCCATAATATGGACGGATGGAGTTAGAAGATGTCAACGAAGTATCGCGAAGACGCCGCCCAGGCACTTGCCGCAGTGGTCAAGGACGGAATGACCATTGCCGTCGGCGGTTTTGGGCTCAGCGGAATACCTAACCGGCTGATCACCGCCCTGCGCGACTCGGGCGCCCGCAACCTGACCATCGTGTCCAACAATATGGGCGTGGACGGCAAAGGACTGGGCATACTGCTGGAGAACAAGCAGGTCTCCAAGGTGCTTGCTTCCTATGTGGGGGAAAATAAGCTCTTCGCTCAACAGTTCCTCAACGGAGACCTCGAAGTTGAGTTCGTCCCCCAGGGAACCTTGGCCGAACGCTTGCGCGCAGGGGGCGTCGGGATCCCCGCATTCTTCACTCCAACCGGCGTTGGCACCCCCGTGGCCGAAGGTAAAGAAGTCATGGAATTCGACGGCAAGCAGGCCATCTTGGAACGCGGCATCGTCGCCGACATCGCGTTGGTCCGCGCCTACGAGGCGGACCGCGAAGGCAATCTGCGCTACCGCATGACCTCGAAGAACTTCAACCCGCTTGCCGCCATGTCCGGCCGACATACCTTCGCCGAGGCCGAGCACATCCTTGCGGACTACCTCGATCCGTCTTTGGTGGAAACGCCGGGTATTTTCGTGAAGACCCTCGTCGATGCCGACGAAGTCAAGGACATCGAACAGCGCACCGTCCGCCCGAAGCAGGAGGCATAGGCATGTGGACTAGAGACCAGATGGCGGCACTGGCCGCCAGCGAACTGACCGACGGCCAATACGTGAACCTTGGGATCGGCATCCCCACCCTGGTGGCGAACAACCTACCGGCGGGTGTCTCGGTCAAACTGCAAAGCGAGAATGGCCTGCTGGGCATGGGCCCCTTCCCCATCGACGGCGAAGAAGACGCGGACCTGATCAACGCCGGCAAGCAGACGGTGACGATTCTTCCCGGCGGAAGCTTCTTCGATTCGGCCACGTCCTTTGGCATGATCCGCGGCGGCCATGTGCAAACGGCGATCCTCGGCGCGCTGCAGGTTGCCGCCAACGGCGACCTGGCCAACTGGACCATCCCGGGCAAGCTGGTCAAGGGCATGGGCGGCGCCATGGATCTGGTGGCCGGCACCCCGCGGGTCATCGTGCTCACCGATCACATGGCCAAGGACGGCAGCTCGAAGATCGTGGAAAAGTGCGGTCTGCCGCTGACCGGTGTGGGCGTGGTGGATCGAATCATCACCGACCGCGCCGTCTTCGACATCGTTAATGCAGAACTGGTCTTACGCCAAGTGGCCCCGGGTGAAACTCCCGAAAGCATCAAGGACATCACCGCAGCCGAATTCAACGTCGAACTCCAGGAGGACCTCACAGCATGAGCGTCAAAATAGTAGGTTACGCACGCACCCCGTTTATGCGATTCAACGGCGCGCTGGCAAGCATTCCCGCGACCGAATTGGGCGCCCACGCGGCCAAAGCAGCGCTGGAACGGGCAGGAGTTGCACCGAGCGAGGTGCAGCGTGTTTTTGCCGGGCAGGTATTGCAGGCCGGTGCGGGGCAGAACCCGGCACGCCAGACCGCGGTCGGCGCCGGGGTGGGGCTGGAGGTTCCGGCGATGACGCTGAACGCGGTATGCCTTTCGGGCGCCGAAGCCGTGGTGGCCGGCGAACGGCTGATCGCCAGCGGCGAGGTTGATGTGGTGCTGGCCGTAGGCCAGGAATCGATGTCCTTGGCGCCGCATGTGCAGCGTGCCCGCGCGGGCACCAAGTACGGTGCCATTGAAATGCTTGACACCCTGGATTATGACGGCTTGACCGATGCGCATGAGAAGCGTTCCATGGGCATCTCCACCGAGGAGCACAACACCACGCTGAAGCTCGGCCGCCAGCCGCAGGACGAGGTCGCTGCGGCCTCGCACCAGCGCGCCGCGGCCTCCGAGGAATTCTTTGCCGGAGAAATCGCACCCTTCACGGTGAGCGGCCGAAAGGGCGATACCGTGTTTGCTGCCGACGACGGGATCCGCCCGCAGACTACCGTCGAATCCCTCGCGGGTCTTCGTCCCGCCTTCGCCAAGGACGGCACCGTGACCGCCGGCAACTCCTCGCAGATTACCGATGGCGCTGCCGCGGTCGTGCTGGCAAGCGATGGCGCCGTGGAACGCTTGGGGCTGAAGCCACTGGCCGAAATCCTCTCCCACGCATTTGTCGCCGGCCCGGACCGCACCCTGCACGACCAGCCGTCCAACGCGATTAATGCCGCGCTGGAAAAGGCAGGGGCCCAGGCCGCGGATTTGAAGGTCGTGGAAATCAATGAGGCTTTCGCCGCCGTCTCGGTGCAGTCGACGGCCACGCTGGGCCTTGAGGCCAAGATTGTGAACCCGCACGGCGGCGCGATCGCGCTGGGCCACCCGATCGGGGCCTCCGGCGCTCGCATCATCGGTACGCTGGCGCGCCAGCTGCAGGAACTTGGCTCCGGTTCACTCGGGGCCGTCGGTATCTGCGGCGGTGGCGGCCAGGGCACCGCGGTGCTCCTGCGTTCGCTCTAGCGTAGCGGCGGTAGCCAGCCAAAAATGAAATCCACGTTGACTTGAGGTCAACGTGGATTTCTTTTTTCAGTGTGGACTCAGTGCCACAGTGGCTCGCGGGCCACATAATTGGTCAGCAGCTCGGTTTCTACTCGGATGACTTCTCCGTTCGCAACCCGTGCTTGGCCCGGTCCGTGCAGCTCGGTGAGCACCGAGCGAATCAGCGAACCGTGGCTGACCACGGCTACTCGCTGCCCCGGGTGCTGCACCGAGATCTTGAACAGCACGTTGATCGCGCGTTCCACCAGGTGCTCTTCGCTCTCCCCCAGGTCCATCAGGCGGTGGATATTCTCCTCGCTCAACCCGGCCACGACGGTGCCCTCGGCGTCTCCGTAGTCCCGTTCCATCAGCTCCGGGAATTCTTGCACGCGCGGCACGGCGAGCAGATCGGCAATGAGCTGCGCCGACTGGCGAGCCCGGAAAAGCGGGGAGGAAACTACCGCGTCCCAAGCTCCGGTGGCTGCCAGTTCCATGCCTGCTTGTTGGGCCTGGCGGCGCCCGTTGTCGTTCATCGGCAGATCGCTGCGGCCCTGCAGGCGTCCGGCGCGATTCCATTCGGTTTCTCCGTGCCGCACGAAGACGATTTCTGTTGCGTTCATGATGATGTCTCTCTCGAATGTGCCGGAATTCTGGCACGTGTTGCGTTAGTCGTTTTACTTGCGATGTGGTTCTTGTTCTTGCGTGTGCCGTGCCGTACCGGGATGGGACTGCTCCGGATCGACTGCGCATCAACTTGCAGCAAGGAGAACCATGAGCTTTCCGGTCCGCTCAAGATCTCCAGTGGTGCGTAGGCGTTGGTGTTGTAGGAGGTTGCTGGGGCCATGAAGACGTTTGTGCCCTTCAGCTGCCCGACACCGGCTTGGTGGAAGTGGCCGCACAGGATGCCGCGCACATCACTGCCGCTCAGTATCAGGGCGAGGTCTTCGGGATTCGCCAGTCCGCGTCCTGCTAGCTCCGCGGCCATCGCTTCCACCGGCGGGTGGTGCATGAGGATCAGCGATCCGCGCGGGGCCGGCTCGGTGAGCAGAGAGGACAGCCAGCGAAGTTGCGGCGCATCGAGCCAGCCGCGAGCCTCGCGGTAGCCTGCGCTGTCCAGGCCGATAATGCGCAGTCCGTTGATCTCGTGCACGGTATTTGCGATATGCGGCCCGGTGGACAGGCGGAAGGTATTAAATGCTTCGTTAACCGACTCTTGGGGGTCGTGATTGCCCGGCACGGTAATGATGGGGCAGCCAAGCTCATTTTCGAACTTCGCAAATAGCTTCGCGGCGCGTTCGTGGACCCGTGCCCCGCGATCGGCGATATCCCCGGTCACCACCACAACGTCCGGAGCGAAGTGCTTGGCCGCGTGGAGCGCGGCGCGCAAGCGAGCCCACGCATCGATGGTGCCGTGCAGGAGCTTGCCTTCGGCGCACAGGTGAGTGTCGCTCAGATGGACTACGTTCAGCGTTTTCATCAGCTGGCCACCAAGCTGCGCAGCTCACGGGGTGCCGAATGCTTGGCCAGCGATTGCAGCCGTCGCAGTTCTGCCCCGGTGAACCCCTTGCTGAGCAGATAGCCGGGGATCGAACCGTAGCCTTCACCCAGCCAATCGAGGGTGCCGCTCAGGGCCGCCCGGTCGCGTTGCCATAACGTGTCTGAGGCCTGAAAGGACTCTGGCGCGAAATCTGCCAAGATCTGCGCCCGATCCATGCCCAGGGCCGCCGATAACAGCGCGATCACCAGCCCGCTGCGTTCTCCACCATTTTGGCATTGCACCACGATGCTTCCGCCGGTGGCGTTGGCAATCGCTCGAAGGACCGCCACCAGCCGTGCACCCCGGCCGTCCAAGAGGATTCGCTGCACCTCGCCGAGCGTTCTGTCCACCGGTAATTGACCGGAATACAGCGAGATCGGTCGGTAGCGCAACCCGGGCAGTACCGGAATGGATTCTGGCTGGATCTCCTTGGGTTCACGCAGATCAATGAGCGTGCCCACATCGAGACCTTGGAACTGTTCGACGGCACGCGGACCAAAACTGCTCAGGGCCCCGGCGTGATAAAGCCGGTTCGGCCCGATTCCCGGAATCGGGCGTAGGCTCATTAGTTCGGCAGTCGCTACATCAGTTGCAGACATCCTTCTCCCCTATCCTCGATTCCTCATCCGGCGCTTTCCCACCATTGCACCGCACGCTGTTGGCCGACAGGTAAACAGCGAACCACAACGTCATGAACCTGCCCGAAAGGCAGTGAAAAGCAGGAGTTTTTTGCACGCTTTGCCGGTTTTCTGGTCAATCTCATACGCCGCAGAGCAGATGTGAACAGCGAGTAGGCAGCAAAACGACTAACCTTGAGTGCAAGAGCATTCATTTTCCAAGGAGCTAAACCCATGACCGGCAGCAAAGTCGTAGCCTTTGGCCACTTCCAGCCAGAGCGCATCGTACCCAACACCGAGTTGGAGAAGCTGGTCGAAACCAGTGACGAGTGGATCACCCGCCGTGTTGGCATCCAGGAGCGTCGTTGGGGCACCGGAATCGAGACCGTCGACTCCATGGCCATCAAGGCCGCAAAAATGGCATTGGACAATGCCGAGAACATTGATGCCACGGACATTGATCTGATCATCGTTGCCACCTGCACCGCCGAGGACCGTTCGCCGAATATGGCCGCTCGCGTGGCTCAGGCGCTGGACATGGAGCAGGGCCCGGCCACGATGGACATCAACGCTGCGTGTTCCGGCTTCGCCCACGCGGTGGGTCTGGCCCAGGGTGCTATCGCCGCCGGCAGCGCCACCAAGGCACTGGTGATCGGCGCGGAAATGCTGACCGACTTCACCGACTTCACCGACCGCACCACCTGCGTGCTGACCGCCGACGGTGCGGGCGCCTTCATTATCACCGCCTCGGAAACCTCCGGGATTTCCCCGGTGGTCTGGGGCTCGGTTCCTTCGCTTTCCGACGCGGTGCGCATCGAAGCTGAGAACGACATGAAGTTCGCGCAGAACGGCCAGAGCGTTTACCGCTGGACCGTCACGCAGCTGCCGAAGATCGCCTCGAAGATCATCGAGCGCGCAGAGATGAAGCCCGAAGAGCTGGACGCCATCGTCTTGCACCAGGCGAACCTGCGCATTATCGAACCGCTGGCCGAGAAGATCGGTGCACCGAACGCCCGGGTCGCTACCGATGTGGTCTACTCGGGCAACACCTCCGCAGCCTCGGTGCCGCTGGCCCTCTCCAAGCTGATGGCCTCGGATGATCCGCTGCCTTCGGGCTCCAAGGCCCTGCTCTTCGCATTCGGCGGCGGCCTGTCCTACGCCGGGCAGATCATCACGATTCCATAAGCACCACTGACACAGGTAGCCCCGGATCGGATTAACATTCCATCCGGGGGCTACCTTTTAAGCAGATGCTACTTCTGCCACCGATGAAGTTTAGTAGACGATGACCGGCTTGAGCGTAGATCCGTCAGCCGAATCAGCGAAAGCTTGGTTGATGTCTTCAAACTTGTACGTTTTGATCAGCTTGTCAAAGGGGAACAGCCCCTGGCGGTAAAGGTTGATCAAGCGCGGGATGAACTCCTTAGGTACCGCGTCTCCCTCGATGACCAGGTGCACGTTAATTCCGGCGAGAAGCTGGGTTCCGATATCGATTTTCGCTTCAGTGCCCAGCTTGGCTGCCCCGACCAAAGCCGCATGACCGCGGATGGCTAGCGAGTTGGTCATCTGGGTGAAGACCATGGGCACCCCGGTGGTGTCCAACGCATACTGTGCCCCACCGCCGGTGATATCCTTGATCGCTTGGACTGGATCAACTTCTTTGGAGTTCACCGTGTGGGTGGCACCAAGTTCTTTGGCGTATTCCAGTCGGGATTCGACGATATCCACCATGATGATCGTGGTGGCGCCGGCCGCCTTCGCCGCCAGCATACCGGCCATGCCTACCGCACCGGTGCCGAAAACCACGACCGATGAGCCCGGTTCTGGCTTGAGCACGTTAAGTACCGCACCGGAGCCGGTCATAATGCCGCAGCCTAGCGGGCCAAGAATATCAAGCGGCACATCATCTGGGACCTTTACCGCACCGTGGGCGACGACGTTGGTGTATTCGGCGAAGGAAGACTGCCCAAAGAAGTGCGAGCCAACCGGGGTGCCATTTTCCGAGAAAGCCTTGGAACCATCTGGACGCTGCACCCCGAAGTTGCGGTCGTAGAAGTTCACGCAGTACATCGGGTGACCGGACACGCACTGTTCACAGCTACCGCAATACGCTGGGCCCAGTACGACTTTGTCGCCTACGCTGAAGCCGTCCACATCTGCGCCCACCGCATCCACAATGCCCGAGCCCTCATGACCGAGCACCACCGGAAGCGGCACCGGGTACCACTGGTCACGGATGATGGCGTCGGTGTGGCAGACACCGGAGGCGATGATGCGCACACGTAGTTCGTTAGATCGAGGTTCATCGAGTTCGAGTTCGCGGATCTCCAAACTTTGCTCCGGAGCCGATACGATCGCTGCACGAGTTTTCATGGACAAGTCTTCTCTCTGCTATACCCCAGACCACGCTAGGGGTAGTTGGGAAAGCCCGCGCATCCGGCCAGGATTTACCGGCTGTGCTCAGAACCTTCGCTTGAGGCAACGGCTCAGCACCGTTCACCTGATTTCATCCTAGACTCGTTTTCATGAAATTTACATGACGCGTCAATTAAATGGTCACCCGTGTCGCTGCAATATCTTGAGCCCTCGCATCCTCATGTCGCTGACTAGAGCATTCACTCTCACTTCAAGGCCGGCTTGACGTAGGGTGGATCACACTTCACACTAGTAATCATGAACCTGTCAGACAGCTGGACAGCCGGACAGCAACCGATCGCCCGGACCAGCGCCTCCGAAGCGGTCTTCAACACGCTGCGCGCAGCCATCGAGGCCCAAGAGATCCCGCTCGGTGCCAAGCTCGGCTCCGAAGCGAGCCTGGCCTCGACCTACGGAGTCAGCCGCTCGGTGGTCCGCGAAGCCCTGCGCTCCTGCGCCGCCCTCGGGTTGACCCGCACCGAAACCGGCCGCGGCACCTTCGTCATCTCCCACCGGCCCACCCGGGATCTGGTGCTCGGCACCTTCTCCTCGGCGGACCTCTATGAGGCACGCCCGCACATCGAAATCCCCGCAGCCGAATTGGCCGCCGCCCGGCGCACCAGCGAAGATCTGGAACGGCTGAACGGACTCATCGATGACATGGAATCCGAAGACGGCGCGCAAGCCTGGGTGGAACTCGACGCAGCCTTCCACGCGGCGATCGCCCGCGCGAGCGGCAACTCGGTGTTCGACCGCGTCGTGGGCGACATCCGCGAAGCCATGGCCCGCCAATCCGAAACGGTCAACCTCGTCACCGGGCGCCGTTCCCCCTCAAATGCCGAGCACCGCAAGATCTTGGAAGCCATCTGCTCGTCCGACGCGGAAGCCGCCGGCCAAGCGATGGCCGAACATCTGAGCGCCGTGCAGCAAGCAGTTTCAACTATCGTCAGGAGTTCCAAGTGACCCCCTCCGCAGCCGCGTCCGCGGGACTGGCGCAGCGCGCTGCCCCAGAGCTTCCAAACCATGTGCCGCTGGTCGCCGCCAGCCGCGGTGAGGTGCTCGAATCGATCCACTATGGTTCGGCAGTACTGCTCGATTCCCACGGGGAGATCATCACCGCGCTGGGAGATCAGCAGACCCGCTTCTACCCGCGCTCCGCGCTGAAGCCGCTATTTGCCGTGGCGATCCTGCGCTCGGGCCTGGAACTGAGCGGCGAACAGATTGCACTGGCAGCCGCCAGCCATTCCGGTTCGACGCGCCATCAGCAGGTAGCCCATTCGACGCTGCGCGCGGCAGGGCTGGAGCTCGCGGAGCTCGGGAACTCCACGGACCTGCCCTACGGTGTGGCCGAACGGGCCAGCTGGCTCGCCGACGGCGGCAGCGCCACCCAACTGGCGCAGAACTGCTCGGGAAAGCACGCGGCGCTGCTGGCCATGTGCAAGCATAACGGCTGGGCGACCGAGAATTACCTGGACCCCGATCACCCGCTGGCCGCGGCGCTGCGCGATATCGTTGAGGAACTCACCGAAGAGCGCATCACCACGATCAGCACCGACGGTTGCGGCACCCAGGTCTACCCCTTGACCCTCACTGCACTGGCTCGCGGCTTCGCGAAGCTGGCCAAGGCCGCGCCGGACACCGCCGAGGGCCGCGTGGCTGCCGCCATGCGCGCCTATCCGGAACTGGTCGCCGGCGAAGGGCGCGACGTCACCGACCTGATGCGCGCGCTGCCCGGCGCCGTGGCCAAGGATGGTTTCGAGGGAATCCAGGCCATAGGCCTGCCCGACGGATCCTCGCTGGCGGTAAAGATCTCCGATGGCTCAGACCGGGCCCGCATGCCGATCACCATCAAGCTGCTGTCCAGCCACCTGGGCGACCGGATGCCCACGGCGCTGGAAGACTTGGCCTCCTCCCCTGCCCTGGGCGGCGGCGAGCCGGTCGGCGAACTGACAGCCCTCTAACCCGATAATTTTCAGTTTCCATCCAACACCTATGGTGCATTCAGTGCGCCTAAAATCAGGAGCGAGCACTCATGTCTGAAACCATTCAGGCTCCCGCCACACGCAGCGAACACGATCTGATCGGCGACCGCGACATCCCGGTCGACGCCTATTGGGGCGTCCATACCCTGCGCGCCAAGGAAAACTTCGATATCACCGGCACCAGCCTCACCGGCAACCCGCACCTGATTGCCGCGCTGGCCCGCGTGAAGCAGGCGGCCGCCCGGGCGAACCACGAGCTGGGCCTGCTCGACGCCGAGCGCGCCGCGGCCATCGACCAAGCGTGCGAAAAGATCGCCGCCGGCGCCCTGCACGAACAGTTCATCATCGACCCCATTCAGGGCGGTGCAGGGACCAGTACCAATATGAACGCCAACGAGGTCATTGCCAACCTCGCTCTGGAAATCATGGGGCATGCAAAGGGCGAGTACTCCTTTCTGCACCCGAATGACCACGTGAACCTCTCGCAGTCCACCAATGACGCGTACCCGACCGCGGTGAACATCGCCACGCACTTCGCCACCCAGCCGCTGCTTGACGCCCTGCTGGTGCTGGAGAATTCCTGCCTGGCCAAGGCCGGCGAGTTTCGCAGCGTGGTGAAAATGGGACGCACCCAGTTGCAGGATGCGGTGCCGATGACCGTCGGCCAGGAGTTTGGCGGGTGGGCCGTCACCTTGCGCGAAGACCGCGATCGGCTGGCCGAATCGCTGTCGCTGGTCACCGAGATCAACCTCGGGGCCACCGCGATCGGTACCGGTTTGAACGCTCCGGCAGGCTACGCCGAATCGGCGCGCGGCCATCTGGCCGCATTGACCGGCCTCCCGTTGACCACCAGTCCCGATCTGATCGAGGCCACCAGCGATGTGGGCGCCTTTGTGCACCTCTCCGGAGTGCTCAAGCGCGTGGCGCTGAAGATCTCGAAGATCTGCAACGATTTGCGCCTGCTCTCTTCCGGACCACGTGCCGGACTCAACGACCTGCAGCTGCCGGCGGTGCAGTCCGGGTCCTCGATCATGCCCGGAAAGGTCAACCCGGTCATCCCGGAGGTCGTCAACCAGATCGCCTACCAGGTGGTCGGCCACGATATGACGGTGACCATGGCGGCCGAGGGCGGCCAGCTCCAGCTGAACGCCTTCGAACCGGTGATCGCCCATTCCATCGGGCTTTCGCTCAAGCACTTGACCAACGGTTGCCTCACCCTGGCGACCCGCTGCATCGATGGAATCACCGTTGATGAAGACGCGTTGCGCCGCGAGGTGGAGAACTCCATCGGCCTGGTCACCGCGTTGAACCCCCGGCTGGGCTACGCCCAGTCCACGTCGATCGCGCTGGAAGCGTTGCATTCCGGACGCGGCGTGGCCGAGCTGGTGCTCGAACGCGGCCTGCTCTCGGCCGCAGACCTGAACGAACTGCTCAAGCCAGAGCGCCTGGCAAATCTCTCCGACTAACACCCAAGGATTCCGATGGAGCATTCCACCACCCACGCCACCGCGGCGCACGTGCCCGAGGCGGGCCTCACCGCCGGCGACGACGATTACCACAAGGGGCTTTCTTCCCGCCAGATGCAGATGATCGCCATTGGCGGCGCCATCGGCACTGGCCTGTTCATGGGCGCCGGCGGGCGCCTGGCGGCGGCCGGTCCGGGCATCGTCGTGAGCTACGCGGTCTGCGGCTTCTTCGCATTCCTGATCCTGCGCGCGCTGGGCGAACTGGTCATGCACCGCCCGACCTCGGGTTCGTTCGTTTCCTATGCCCGCGAGTTCTACCTGTTTCGTGCCAAAGCCTTAGTAAGTACTTTTATCCACGCTTGAGCTTCTTCAATAGCTCTCGAAGCTCGGCAGAAACTTCAGCAGGGATCACCACATAATCGTCATTGACCTGGATTTTCGCCGAACGAACACCCTTCAAATCAGTGATAATCCGCTTCAAACTCATCCCAGAGATCTCCTGCAAATGCCGGCCAATCGCCAACGCAGCGAACACCACAGTCAAATGAGCATCAATGGCGTCCTCATCCCTGTGGAACACCGGACGAGCGGAAAGGTCACTCTTGGTCATACGGAATGACGCTTCAACCTGCCAGAGGTCATGGTACGAATCAAGGACCTGCTGACCTTTCATCACCGACTGGTCAATATTCGTGACGTAGCCCTTCAATCCGGCCAGCATACGGGCACGCTCAATACGTGCCTCATCGACTTCAGGCTTCGTCCCGGTCGTTTTCACGAACCGTGCTTTACGCATCTGGCTTGTGCCTTCAGCAATGCCCATGGCACGGCGTTCCATCAGGTTGATGTTCCGATTATCAGTGACGAAACGCTTCGCAGACCATTGATAAATCACTCGGCGTTCTCGGCCTTTTGCACCGGTGCCCATGACGCGCTTCGATTCCAGGATCTGCCCGTTGGCGAACCGGTTGCCCTTCGTATCGAAATGTTCTTGCAAGTCATAAGGTGCTTTTGCCATACGCGAGCCGACGATGAATTTGAACCCAGCATCTTCCAAAGCGGTCAGATTCGCGGCGGAGAGCATGCCGGCATCAGCGACGACCACCATGTCGGTGATACCGTGCCGCTCCTGAAACGCTTGGACCACCGGAACGATCGTGGTGGTCTCGGCCTTGTTCCCGGCAAACATATGCATTTCCAGCGGGAACCCGGCCGGGTCCACTAGAAGCCCGACTTGGATTTGCGGGTCAACCCGGTGCTCTTTGCTCATGCCGACTTTGCGGAGGTCATCCCCCTTTTTCGACTCAAAGTGAAGGGTGGTGACGTCATACATGATCATTGCGCCGAGCCCCACGGATCGGCTGCGGTAGGCGACCATGGCTTTGGCCAGAGTGTCTTTGTAGTTCAAATCGTGGCAGCGATGCAGGCTGCGAAAAAGGGTCCGCAAGGACGGGTGCGGTGCACAGACGTCATCGAGCACTCTGATGGTGTCTGCTTTGGATGTCGGCTCAATGAGCCTGGCGAGCACCATGGCACGAAACCCCTCGTCATCAAGGACTTCGAACCCAAGCCGCGCATAGGCTGCGGTGAGGATGTCCCACAGTTCAGTGGCTGGAGATGCAACGACTTTCGCGGTGCCCGTGGCGCCGGTTCGGGGTCTTCCGCGGTCAGGAATCACGTCGGGCATTGCGGCGTTCTTGGTCCAGTCAGCGACTTCGTCCAGGGACGAGGGTTCTTGTTCCACATCGCTGAAGTCGAAGGCTTGCTGCCCTGGATGCAAGCGTTGTTCGGCGGAGCGTAGCAGCAGTGTTAGTTCGGTGTCGGTGTTCGCTGAGCCGATGTGTTCCACGGAGGTGGTGGTGCGTCCGGTTTGGTCCACGATTTGCACGGCGACAGCGCCGGATGCGGTGCGGACCTTGCGGATGAATCGGGAACCCATGGGTTCAGGGTACCGGGAACCTATTTATTAGTAAGTATTTCGGCCAAGACGTGAAAACATAACATCAGGTCATGAACCTATTGAGGTTTTCAATCACAAACCGTGGCACGAAACAGGTGAGCTACGCGGTCTGCGGCTTCTTCGCATTCCTGATCCTGCGCGCGCTGGGCGAACTGGTCATGCACCGCCCGACCTCGGGTTCGTTCGTTTCCTATGCCCGCGAGTTCTACGGCGAGAAGGCCGCCTTCGCCACCGGCTGGCTGTACTGGCTGAACTGGGTCATGACCTCAATTGTGGACATCACCGCCGTGGCACTGTACATGGCGTTCTTCGGCAAATACGTTTCCTGGATTGGCGCGGTTCCGCAGTGGGTCTGGGCGTTGGCGGCGCTTGCCCTGGTGCTCGGCATGAACCTGGTTTCGGTCAAGGCCTTCGGCGAGATGGAATTCTGGTTCGCCTTGATCAAGGTTGTCGCGCTGGTGGGCTTCCTGATTGTTGGCTGCTACTTCGTCATCTTCGGCACCCCGATCGACGGCCATGAAGTTGGCTTCTCCATTCTCAGCGACAACGGCGGACTGCTGCCCAATGGCTTGCTGCCGGTGCTGGTGCTCATGCAGGGAGTGGTCTTCTCCTACGCTTCGATCGAGCTGATCGGCACCGCGGCCGGAGAGGCAAAGGACCCCGAGAAGGTCATGCCGAAAGCGGTGAACACGGTGATCATCCGCATCGCGGTGTTCTACGTCGGCTCGCTGGTATTGCTTTCCTTGCTGCTGCCGTACACCGCGTACAAGGCCGGCGAATCCCCGTTCGTGACCTTCTTCGGCTCCATCGGCATTCAGGGCATGGACGTGGTGATGAACCTGGTGGTGCTCACCGCCGCGCTGTCTTCGCTGAATGCCGGCCTGTACTCCACCGGGCGCATTATGCGCTCCATGTCCTTGAACGGTTCGGCCCCACGCTTCGCCGGACGCATGAACAAGTCCGGTGTTCCTTTTGGCGGCATCTTGATCACCGCGGCCGTCGCGGTATTCGGCGTGGTGCTGAACGCCTTTGTTCCGGCCAAGGCCTTCGAAATCGTCTTGAACTTCGCCGCCGTGGGAATCTTGGCCTCCTGGGGCATGATCGTGTTGTGCCAGATGGCGCTGGTCAAGGCCGCCCGCCGCGGCAGCCTGGCGCGTCCGAGTTTCAGGATGCCGCTGGCGCCCATCTCCGGATGGGTAACGCTGGCCTTCCTCGCCGCGGTGCTGGTCATGATGGCCTTCGACAATCCGGTGGGCACCTGGACCATCGCCTCACTGGCGATCATCGTTCCGCTGTTGATCCTCGGCTGGTACGCCAGCCGGAAGCGGATCAACGAGCTGGCAAGCGCACGCCTGGCCGCAGAGCGCGCAAGCAATGACGACTCGGGAAATGAGAAGGCCCTGGTCTAATCACCCGGCAATGGTGTGGAGTTCCCTAGGGCTCCACACCATTGGTCTTTAACCTGCCGCATGGCGCACGGAGAGCAGGATGTTCTCGATGGTTCGATACTCTTCGCTGGCCAGGAAGTTGTCCACGCCCGCACGCGTGGGATCGTCACCGATCCCTTGATCCTCCAGATATTCTTCTTCCACCCAGAGCATCGGCGCCTGGCTGTCGCCGATCTTGAAATAATCCAGATCGGGTTGTTCGGTGCGCTCTTTCAGGACCTGGTCATCGACGAGCGCCAGGGAGAAACCGGTTTCCTTCTCGCCGTCTTCCTGGCTGGTGCCCGTCCAGAACTCGGCGATAAGACTCGTTGGAGTTTCCAGTGCGGGTACCGGAACTTCTTTGAGCAGCTCGCGCTCATAGAGGTTCATGTCGCCGTCCGGAGAGGTCGCGGTATTCGGGAGCAGGGTCATCACGTGTGCACCGCTGCGATCCTTGATCTCCCATTTGTCGTACTCGATGCATTCGCCGTCGCAATCTTCTTCTACGTACCACTCCGCGGGCAGCTGGAAACCGATGCCCATGATCTCTTGAGTTTGGGGTAGGTCGGTTTCACCGGTGCGAGCCGAATTATCGGATCCGTCGGCGCTCGGGCTCTGCGAGTCGCCGGCGCTTGGCGCGGGCGCTGTTTCCGAGGCGGACGGGACTTGAGTGTTCTCGCTCGGTGCCGGTTCCGGGCTTGGATCATTCGCCGAGCACGAAGCCAGCGCGAGCGCGGAGAGCGCCGTGAGCGACAGCAGCCGCAGCGATAGTTGTCGTTGTTTCACCTTTTTGCTCCTTAGCAGTCCCTGCAGGTCGGCGAGCCGGCCGGCACGCCGCGCTAAGCGGGTGCGGGGCCCCTTCGCTCCCACAATCCCCTATCCGGCACGCCATTCCAATATCAAAAGCATTAAGTCTTGGACGCAACTCGCGTGATGCGACGCAGCTTCTGCCCGGAACGCAGCTGTGCATTGCACTAGTACCTGAGCGGCAATAGTGGAATGATGTGTCCTATGGCACATGCAAAGCAACCATTTCATAATCTAGATGGCTACATCTCCCTTCCCCGGCTCGGCGGGCTGGCCCTCTCACCGGATGGCACCCGGCTAGTCACCTCGGTGAGCACGCTTGCCGAAGACTCCACAAAATACAGCTCTGCCCTCTGGGAGATCGACCCCAGCGGACACGAACCGGCCCGCCGGCTGACCTTTGGCGAAAACGGCGAATCTCAGCCGAACTTCACCGCCACCGGCGATCTGCTCTTTCTGTCCAAGCGCTCCTCCAAGGACGAGGCCAAGCCCGAAGCCTGGCTGCTGCCTAAGGCGGGAGGCGAGGCACGGTCCATTCTGTCGCATCCGGCAGGCATCGAATCGGTCACCACATTCGCCCGGAACCAGAAGGACCTATTGGTGCGCGCCGCCGGGCTGCCCCGCGCAAAGGACCTGGAACACGAGGAAAAGATCCTCGGCGAGCGCAAAGAGAAGAAGATCTCCGCCATCCTGCACAGCAGTTATCCGGTGCGCTATTGGGATGCGGACCTTGGACCGCAGACACCACATTTCTATGCAACCCGGCTGCCGGAAAGCTCAAGCACCGACGCCTGCACGCTCAAGGACCTTACCCCCGGGATCGGTGCGAATCAGACAGAAGCTGCGTTCACCGCCGCGGATAGTGGCGAGTTCCTGATTACCGAGTGGATGATACCGGAAGGCCGCGGCTCGGTGGCTACCGGATTGATGCGCATCGATCTGCATTCCGGCGAACAGGAGATGCTCCTGTCTCCGGATCAGGACTACGAGTACACGGTAGGCAAGATCAGCCCGGACTCGACCAAACTGATCTACTGCCGTTGGACCCGCTCCACACCCGAAACCGCTCCGGTGATGAGCCTTTGGCTTATGGAACTGGCCAGCGGAGAATCCCATGAAATCGCAGTGGGCTGGGACCGCTGGGCGGAAGATATCATCTGGTTCCCTAACGGCCACTCGCTGCTGATCGTCGCCGACGAGCACGGGCATAGCCCGATCTTCCACCTGTCGCTGGACCGGGACAAGATCACTCGCCTGACCGATACCGGAGCATACGCCAACGTACTGATCAGCCCGGATTCACGGACCGCTTACGCACTGCGTTCATGCTACGAATATCCTGCGGAACCGGTGGCGGTGGAACTTACCCACCTCTCGGACCTGGAAGAGAATGAATACGCGCGGGTATCCGAGCTGCGCTCCCCCGCACCGCGGCCCGAGCTTCCGGGCACGCTCACCGAGGTCACGGCCACCGCCGAGGACGGAACCCCGGTGCGCGCCTGGCTGGCGCTTCCCGAAACTGCCGGCCCGAAATCCAAGGCGCCATTGCTGCTGTGGGTTCACGGCGGACCGCTGGGCTCATGGAATGCCTGGAGCTGGCGTTGGAATCCTTGGCTGGCGGTGGCCCAAGGGTACGCGGTGCTCTTGCCCGACCCCTCGCTGTCTACCGGCTACGGCCAGGAGTTCATCCAGCGTGGTTGGGGGCGTTGGGGATTCGAGCCCTATACGGATTTAATGGCCATCACCGATGCGGCCGAGTCCCGCCCGGATATCGATGAGACCCGGACGGCGGCCATGGGCGGATCGTTCGGTGGCTACATGGCCAACTGGATCGCCGGGCATACCGATAGGTTCAAGGCCATCGTGACTCATGCGAGCCTGTGGGCGCTGGAAGGTTTCGGCAAGACCACCGATGCCTCGTTCTATTGGACACGCGAGATGAGCAAGGAAATGATCCAGGTCAATTCCCCGCATAACTCTGTTGCGAACATTGTGACGCCCATGCTGGTGATTCATGGCGACAAGGACTACCGCGTACCCATTGGTGAGGGCTTGCGCTTGTGGTACGAATTGTTGGCCGAGTCCGGGCTGCCGCAGGAGGCGGACGGAACCACCGCCCACCAGTTCTTGTACTTCCCAGATGAAAACCACTGGGTCCTCAGCCCGCAGCACGCCAAGATCTGGTACCAGGTGATCTTCGAGTTCCTTTCACAAAATGTCTTGGACAATGAGCCCAGCCCGTTGCCCGAGGTGCTCGGCTAGCCAATGCCGCTTGCTCCGACGACGGCCATGCCTCCCCTGAATTCTCGGGAGCTTGGCCGTCGCTCTCGCTTGGCTACCTGCGGTGCCCGCCCGCCGGGGATGGCGCGGCCGCAGGTAGCGCCCAGCATCTTCAGCTGATATCCCAAGGTGCGCTGAACCAAGACTCTTCGGCCAGCGGCAGCTGCTTGTGCAAGTATTACTGCATGGAGCTCCCAGATGTAGAAGTGAAATCCGCCGCTGCGGCCTACGACGCCATTGCCGATGGCTATACCGCCGAAAATGATTCAAGCCTGCTCAACGAATACTACAATCGCCCTGCAATCCGCGCGCTGCTTGGCGAGGTCGAAGGCCATCACGTGCTGGACGCCGGGTGCGGATCCGGCCCGAATATTGCCGATCTGCTTGAACTCGGAGCTACCGTCATCGGCATCGACGGCAGCGCCGCAATGCTCGACATTGCCCGCGATCGGCTCGGCCCGAGGCGGACCTGCGAGTGGCCGATCTAGCTGCGCCACTGCCCTTCGCAGACAATACCTTCGATGACGTGATCTGCTCGCTCTCGTTGCACTATCTCGAAGACTGGCAGGACACCCTGGCCCAGATGAGACGCGTGCTCAAACCCGGCGGTCGCCTGATTCTCTCGGTCGAGCACCCGTTCGCGACCTGGCTAGGCCAACGTGAGGCCGGAGTGAAGACAAACTACTTCGAAACCCGTTCAAGGACCGAAAACTGGCAGATGAACGGGCAAGAAACCGAACTGACCTTTTGGGACAGGTCCTTGTCGGCCATGCTGACATCTTTCCTAGCAGCAGGTTTCCGGCTGACGCACCTCGAAGAGCCCGCCCCTTCTCCAGAAGCCGTGGAGAAGTTCCCTGAATTTTTCAACGGCCGCCAAGACCCGCGGTTCCTCGCCTTCCTCTTTATTGTTTTGGAAGCCTGATACCGAAATTATCCGGGAAGGGTGACCGAGGCTGGCTCATCTCCGCCAGCACCACGAGTCGCGGCCACCAGGGCCTTGGCGCGGCGGGCAATATCTGCATCGCGTTCACCCAGCATCGCCACCAAGCGTTCCAGGTGGGCCACTCGGTGAGCATATGACTGGTGCAAGCGTTCGGACAAGGGAAGCTGCGAGAGTTCTTCCGCTTCGTGCCACGCCATCACCAGAGCACGTTCGAAGAGCCGCTGCCCGGCTTCATCCGCACGCCCTCGGCCGCCGGAACCGAGCACCGCCACCGCGTTGAGCTGTGCGTCGTCCAAGCCGAGCATCAACGTTTCGAGCTGCTTCTTCGACCGAGCCAGGGCTCCCGCGCCGCGTCCGAATCGGCTGATGCGGGTCGTGGCACCGAGCAGGTACCGCACGAAGAGCACCAGGTTGACGACGGTGAAGAAGAACATGAAGCTGAGCATCCAGAAGAGACCCGCGGTGGAGAACCCAGCCCGCTCATACCCATTACGTTCCAGCGCCTCGTTGTAGTCATCCAGGGTCCCGGCGACCTCCATCTCCAAATACCTGGATTCACTGATCGACCCGTGTTCCCAGGCGTTCAGGCGGCCCCAGGAATACTCGCCACGTTGCACCTCGGAGCTGATGATTCCCGGAACGACGGTCCTTTCGGCGTCGGTGACCAGTACCGGGATGATCGCTTCCTCCGGGAGAAGCTCACCGGTTACCGGATCTACTTTGTCCTTGAATTCACCCTTCAAACGCCATTTGGCCTCCAGGATGCTGACGGGCAGAACATCGCGGAAGGTGCTCCCGGGCTCCGGGGGACGGAATTTAAGATAGCTTTCGGCATCTCGTACCGCGAGGGTGAAGCTGCTGTCGCTTTCGAAGTCGGTGTCCATATAGTGCAGGACGTCTTCTTCGACGAGCATCCCCGCTGGATCATCGACCTCAAAGCTCACGCCTTGTCCGCTGCCCTCGCTGGCGAGCTCGGGTCTTGCGGTCAGCTTGGCCACCATTAATCCGGCGGCAACCATGCTGCCGATCAGCGTCAATGCCGCCAGAGCAATCAGCAGCCCGCGACGGCGCGGAGCCGGTTCCTCGGTACCGGCGGTACCTCGCTTTCCCCGAGCCGAAGCAATCCCGGTGCTGGACTTGGCGTCCTCACCGGGCGCTTGCCTCCCGCCATCCGAGGCGAGGGTGTCCCCCAGCGTGGCGCGCACCAGGGCATTGGCCAAGCGCAGGTGGTGCAAGGCGCTAGATTCTTCCGGGGCTTCGAGGCCCAGGCTTTCACGCAGTTGCCGATGATCTTGGGAAATCTGCGCCGCTGCGGGTATCCGGACGTGCGGATAGCGGCGCAGCGAGGTGATCAGCGTGCGGGTGTGCCGCGCAAGCCGCTGTTCGGCTTCGCGCCACCGGGCGACCGCCTGCTTGCTGTCGGTGTCCCCCTTCGAAGCATCCAACAGCTCGCCAAGCTCCGCACGCAAAGTCTGCAGGTCCTGGCCCGCGACCATTCGCCCTGGCGCTTGATCCAGGCGAATCAGCAATGCGGTAGCTGCATCATAGATCGGGCGGCTGAGCTTATCGAAGGTGCTTCCGGTTCCAGCGAGATTTGCGTGAACCGACCCGGCCCCCATCAGCGAATCGGCCAATTGAGTGAGTTTCCGACTGGTGTTTTCAAATTCGGCCAGTTTGGCACCAGTGTTCTGGTTCAGGGCCTCAGCTTTGCTGAAAAGCGAGGTCACCAGCGGGTCTTCGTTGCGTGCCGCCTGCAAGGACAGGCTTTGCAGGTCGTTCCAGTTTTTGCTGAACCCTGCTGGACGGGAATTCTCCGGCGCGGCAGCATAGGTCGCTTCCAAAGCTTCGAGGTCTAGGACTACTCGAGCCAGTTTGCGTTGCGCGGCAACCAAGCGACGATATCGGGAGCTCCAGCGCGAGCGGTAGCGCAGCGCAAAATACAGCAGCACCGCGGTCAGCATGGCGCATAAGCCAATCGCCCCAAACCAATACAGCGGATTTTGCACCGGGACATCCGAGAGCACAATCGCCGCGCGTTCGGCCGCGGCAATCACCGCTTGCGGTCCGTGGCCCAGGCCGACATTGTCCCAAAAGGCATTGCTGATTTCGAAGCGGGCATCCGAATACTCGTCGTCTCCGGAAACGAACTCGGATTTCAGCGCACTGCCATGGAACCGCTGATCAACGTTCAGGTTTTCGGTTTCAAGGTTCTCCAACTGGGTGGAGAGCAGAACGTCGTAGCCCGGCAGCTCGCCGCGCAGAAGCTCATCCCCGCTGAGATACCTGTCGGTGACGGTGAGCGTCAGCGGTCTATGCGACTTGACGGGATGTTTTTCAAGTGCCGCGTCCACCGTGGACTGGCTGATGTTCCACTCGTGCGACCCCTCGACGATGATCGACACCTCGTGCAGTGGCTCCTCCGGGATCGAGGTGTACCCACGCACGGCCACCAGCGTGGTGATGATGGCCAGGAGTATTGCGCCAAGTGCCGCCCAGGACCGCGGGCGGCGTAGTCGACGACCACGAGAATCGAGCATTTCGCGCCGGCTCATGGATGCTCCTGTGGGTTCTCGACGGCCAGCTCTTTAGCCCGTGTGTACGCGCGGTCCACGATGCTCAGCGGATCGGAGTAGAGCTTCGCGGCCCGGTCACCGAGCATGCGCTCGCGCAAGGAGTCGATGAGTTTCAAATTTGCGGCCCTAGCCTGTTGAACGGCTGTCGCCTGTTCGCGCTGCAGATCGACTCGCATGATCCACAGCTCATCCAGTACCTGCGCAGTACTTTGATCTCGATGTCGGCTTCCGCCAGCCCGTTGGCGCACCTCGTCCAGCCGGTTGGTGTGCTCGATGATCAGTGTGCGCAGTCGTGGCACGCACTCCAGTTGCCCGGCGGACGGTATGTTGAGGAATTGTGCGGTATCTTCGAGCCGTTCGCGCTGGGTGAGCACGATGGCCTTCCAGTCGTCCCTGTTCCGGAACTTCGAGTCAAGCAGGCTATTGAGCGCTTTGCTCCCCGCGACCAGCACCTCCTGATCGGCCAAGGCGCTTTCCATGGTTGCCAACCGATCAACATCGAGCGGACCGCCATCTTGGTATTGTTCTGCCAATTGGCGGGCGCGGGCATTAAGCGGTGGAATCGCGGTACTAATTGCCGCGCTCGCCTGCGCGCTGGGTCCTTCCGGGTTGCCGGCAGCTGGGCGCGCGCCGTGCTTCTCCAGTCGCAAGGCGCGCTGGCGGAGCAGCTCCACGAGCATGTCACCGCGTTTGCTGCGCGCCAGGGCAGCGGCTGCACGATGCTTGCGATGGCGCGCGATCAAGGTGGCGATCACCGTTGCGACCAGGATCAGGCCTAGCACGCCGAATCCAATGACTTTTGTGGTGGTGCTGTCTTTGGGTGCTTTCAGCTCGGTGGCGCTGGCCCGTGCCACCTCGATGAGGCCTCGGGTGTAATTCTGGGCATCGAACTGCTGCCGGCCGGTCCCTTGGACGCGGTCTTCGGCGCCCGAACCGACGGGCGTGACGTTGCGGCCCGGCTCTACCGAAACCTCAGTTGGTGCTCCCGGGGTTTCGGGCAGCATCACCCCGACAACGATCCAGCCTTTGCCGACATACCCCAGCTCTTTGCCGTTTTCCAGCCAGTCATCGCTGAGCGCGTCGCTGTCACCGAAGAGCAGCAATCCGCGCACCAGCTGGGCGGCTCCGGTGAGGTTGTTTGGTTCCTTGTCGACTCCAACCAGAATCTTTGCATTTGAAAGATCCATGGATTGGCGTACCTGATCGAGAATTTCTTGCGTATCGACCGAACTTTGAGCCGCATCGCTCACCGCAAGGTAAAAGTTCTCTTGCTGCGCGGTGATACGCGGAATGAGGATTGGTTCTTCGTCTTCCGCCGGGGCGCTTGACTGCACAGTGGGGTAAACCGGCTCTGACCGGAGGTCTTGGGCCTGCGCTGGGATTGGCAACGCGAGAAGCGCCAACGGCAGCAGGAGCGCTGCTCCGAATCGGGGCCAGGAACGGACTGCAGCGAACGGTCGAGTCATAGTGCCCCCGAGTATATCAATAAGGGTTTGAGTAACCGGGCGCGGGAAAACCCGCCATGCCAGGTACTCATGGCACCTGGCATGGCGGGTTGATTTCACCGCTTAGTCCAGCAGCATGGCCGGTTCTTGCATAATCGAGGCGACGTCGGCCATGAAGCGGGCCGACAGGTCGCCGTCAACCACGCGGTGGTCGAAGGAGCCACCGAGGGTGGTGATCCAGCGGGGCACCACTTCGCCGTCGACAACCCATGGCTTCTGGCGGATCGTGCCGAAGGCGACAATCGCTACCTCGCCCGGATTGATGATCGGGGTTCCGGTATCAATGCCCAACGCACCGATATTGGTGATGCTCAACGTGCCGTCGCGCATCTCTTCCGGGCTGGTCTTGCCTGCTCGGGCCGTGGTGGCCAGCTCGTTGAGGGACATCGCGAGCTCACGCATGTTCAGCTCTTGGGCGTTCTTGATATTCGGAACCAGCAGCCCACGCGGGGTGGCCGCGGCGATGCCTAGGTTCATGAAGTGCTTCTGGTGGATCTCCGCACCATTCTCGGTCTCCACCCAGGAGGCGTTGACCGAGGGGTTGCGTGCGGCCGCCCAGATCACTGCGCGGGCCAGCACCAGCAATGGGGAAACCTTGATGCCTTCGAAGTCGCGGGACTTCTTCAGCCGCTGTACGTACTCCATGGTGCGGCTTGCATCCACGTCTACGAAGATCGAAACGTGCGGGGCGCTGAAGGCGGAGTCCACCATGGCCTTCGCGGTGGCCTTGCGCACCCCGCGAACCTGGGTGCGTTCGATCAGTGCGCCGCCTTCGGCGCCGTGCCCCCAGTAGGTTGGTGCCGCGTCGCGCTCGGCTTCGCGCTGGCCCTGGTAGCTATTGACGTCTTCGCGGGTGACCTCACCCTGCACGCCGGTACCGACGATCTCGTTGATGTCCACGCCAAGGTCCTTGGCCAGCCGGCGCACCGGGGGCTTCGCAAGCACCCGGTCGACGAAGTTGGCCATGGCGGGCTTGCGGCGGTCGACCTCGCGGGCCACCGCCTGCCCCAGGCCCTGGGCGCGGCGCGAGATCGTATCTGCCAGGCCGGCGGCGCTGGCGCCCCCGCGAGGTGGGGTGGTCCGCGCATCGGTGGCCGAGGGCGCCGGACGGCTGGTGCGCTTGCGGCGTACCGCAGAGTCCGCTGTCGGGCCGGAGCCGACCAACGGGCCAGGCTCCTCGGAGGCCACCGGGGTTTCGGTGTTGGCGGCTTCCAAAGGTTCGGGGACACCTGTAGGTGGCACCGGGTCGCCTTCTTCGTTGATGGTGATCAGCGGCTGGTCCACCAGCACGGTGTCGCCTTCGCCCGCGTGCAGTTCGGTGACTACCCCGGCAAAGGGGCAGGGAAGCTCGACCAGCGATTTGGCGGTTTCGATTTCCACGAAGATCTGGTTGACCTCGACGGTGTCTCCCACGGAGACCTTCCAGGAGGCGATATCGGCTTCGGTTAGCCCCTCGCCCACATCGGGAAGATTAAAGACAGTCATGTTTTTCTCCTTGGTTCCTTAGCGCTTAGTAAGCGAAGGAGCGGTCGAGGGCTTCGAGCAGCTTGTCGATGTCCGGCAGGTACTGGGATTCGACCTTTGAGATGGGGTAGGGCATGTGGAATCCACCGACGCGAAGCACCGGTGCTTCCAGGGACAGGAAGGCGCGTTCGGAAATGCGCGCGGCGATTTCGCCACCGAGACCGCCAAAGGTCGGCGCTTCGTGGGTGATGATCAGCCGTCCGGTCTTCTGCACCGATTCGGTGATGGTGTCGAAATCGATCGGCGAGAGCGAACGCAGGTCGATCACCTCAACCGAGCGGCCGTCCTCGCGGGCGGCCTCCGCGGCAGCCAGCGCGATGGGGACCAGCGGGCCGTAGGCGACGATGGTTGCGTCTTCTCCGGGGTGGACTATCTGGGCCTTGAAGGCGTCCAGCGCCGGAGCCTCGGTATCAACCTCGCCCTTGAGCCAGTAGCGGCGTTTGGGTTCAAGGTAGATGACCGGGTCCTTGCATTCGGCGGCCTGCTGGATCATCCAGTAGGCGTCGTGCGCGTTGGAAGGAGTGATCACGCGCAAACCCGCGGTGTGCACGAACAGGGCTTCCGGAGATTCGGAGTGGTGCTCAATGGAACCAATGCCGCCGCCATAAGGAATGCGGATGACCACGGGCACGGTCAGCCGTCCCTCGGAGCGGGCATGCATCTTGGCCAGCTGGGTGGTGATCTGGCTGAAGGCGGGGAAGACGAATCCGTCGAACTGGATCTCCACCAGCGGGCTGTGTCCACGCAGTGCCATGCCGACCGCACCGCCCACGATACCGGCTTCGCCCAGTGGGGAATCGATGACGCGGTAGGCACCGTACTTGTCGATCAGTCCTTCGGTGATGCGGTACACGCCGCCGAGGCGTCCGATATCTTCGCCCATGAGGATGGCGCGGTCATTGGATGCAAGTACCTTGTCCAAGCCATTGGTGATGGCCTTGGCAAGAGTCATGGTTGTCGTCAATTTACTTCTCCCCCTGTCCGGCTTCATCCGCGAACCCGGCTTCGTAGTCCAGATGCCATTGCAGTTCTTCCTGGACCAGTGGGTGAGCTTCGGCGTACACCTGCTCAAAGGACTTGGACAGCGGCGGAACGGGGAATGCCATGGCGTCCTTGCGGACCTGGGCGGCCATCGCGTCTCCGTCCTGTTCGAGTTGTTCGAAGAACGCTTCGTCGACGATGTTGTTCTCCCGCAGGTACGTTTCCATGCGGATCAGCGGATCCTTCGGCGCCCAAGCCAGCTCTTCTTCGCTCTGCCGGTACTTGGTCGGATCATCTGCGGTGGTGTGCGCGCCGAGGCGGTAGGTGACCGCTTCGATCAGCACCGGTCCCTTGCCGCTTCGGGCATGCTCCATGGCCCAGCGGGTGACCGCCAGGACTGCAAGCACGTCATTGCCGTCAACGCGGATACCAGGCATGCCGTAGCCAGCGGCGCGGGCGACCAGAGGGACCTTCGACTGAACTTCGAATGGCACCGAAATGGCCCACTGGTTGTTCTGGCAGAAGTACACCACCGGTGCGTCGAAGGAGTTGGCGAAAACCATCGATTCGTGGGTTTCGCCTTCGGTGGAGGAACCGTCACCGAAGTAGGTGAGCACCGCGTCGCCCTGTTCGGCGCGCTTCGCTTCATCCCAGCCATGCTGTTCAAGATTAATCGCCATGCCGTAGCCGGCGGCATGCGGCAGCTGGGCGGCAAGCACCATGGTGTACATGTGGAAGTTGTTTTCCCGTGGATCCCAACCTCCGCCGGAAATGCCGCGGAACAAGCGCAGCATCTCGGAGAAGGAGACATTGCGGGTGAGCGCTACACCGTGTTCGCGGTAGGTCGGGAAGATGTAGTCCTTCGGGCGAGTGGCTCGGCCCGATCCGATTTGCGCCGCTTCTTGCCCACGCAGCGGGACCCAGAGGCAGAGCTGACCTTGGCGTTGCAGGGCCGTGGCTTCTTGGTCGAACCTGCGGGTCAACGCCATGTCGCGGTAAAAACCACGCAACATGTCATCGTCAACATCGCCCAAATACGAATCATAAGTTTCGTTGGGCAGACGCTGGCCTTCCGGGGTCAGGATCTGAATCAGGTCCTGGTCCGTTGCCTCGGTTGCGGCACGCGGCATAAAACTTCCTTCGATCAATTATATGCCCCATAAGGAATACATTCCCTGCGGGACATATAGCGGCTTAACTAATGAACAGCCTATATCTCAAGGCGTCTAAAACGCGAGAATTAGAAGCAGGTCAGCTCTGCTTTAAATCGAGAGAATTCTTGCATAATTCGATGATCCGGTCGTTGGCCGCGGGCTCGGCGATCGAGATCCGCACGCCCTCACCGGCAAACCCGCGAACCGACAGCCCCTGGGCTTGGGCTCGTTCGGTGAAAGCCTGTGTGTTTCCGCCTAGCGGCAACCACACGAAGTTCGCCTGGGTTGCCGGGAAATCCCAGCCCAGGGCCTTCAATGCAGCCACCACGCGTTCGCGCTCCTGCACCAAGGTGTTGACCCGCTCAAGCACCTTGTCGATGTTTTCCAGCGAGGCGACGGCGGCATCTTCCGCCACTGAAGAGACCGCAAATGGTGTGGCGACGACACGAATATTGTCGGTGATTTCCGGGTGCGCGACGCTGTAGCCAACCCGCAGATTCGCCAGTCCGTGCGCCTTGGAGAACGTGCGCAACAACACCACGTTTTCATTCTCGCGGTAGGTGTTGACGCCGTCTACCGCTTCGGGATCGCGCACAAACTCGATGTAGGCCTCGTCCAGCACGATCAGCACATTACGCGGCACGCGCGTTATGAAGTCATCGACCTCGACCTGGGTCAGGATCGGGCCCGTGGGGTTGTTCGGCGTGCAAAGCAAAATGACCGAGGTGTTTTCATTGACCGCTTCGCTCATCGACTCAAGATCGTGGCGGCCGTCATCCAGCACGGGGATTTCTACCGGCAGCGCGCCTGCGCTCTGCACCAAAATTGGGTACGCCTCGAAGGAGCGCCAGGCATAGATCACCTCGTCCTGGACGCCGTCTTCGTTCTGACCGGCAAAGGTCGTGAGAATCTGCACCAGCGCGCCGAGCGATCCTGCACCGGTGACGATATCTTCGGCTGGAACGTCGAGGTAATCGCTGAGGCAATCGCGCAGCTTTGTGGAGAGGCTGTCTGGATAGCGGTTCAGCGCGTCCTGTTCCATGACCGCTCGACGCACCTCATCCAATGGGCCGAAGGGGATCTCATTGGAGGACAACTTGAAGGATTCAAGTCCTTCGACTGCTGCAGGGGGTTTGCCGGCAGCGTATTTTGGCAAGCGCGCAACTATTGAACGAGGTTGCACCAAATCTTGGGTCACGGGGTTCTCACTCATACATCAAAGCCTAGCCCTCGGTAGGTCAATCGGCAGATTCTTTGCTCACCGTGCTTTCAGTCTTTTATGGCAAAGTTGTCCCATGAGCTTTTTGATTCGAGTCATTGTTAATGCATTGGCCCTTGCCGCTGCGGTATGGATTGTCCCCGGAATCCAGATCAGCGCCATCAGCGAAGGCCTCCTTGGATCCGTGATCGCCTATTTGATCGTGGGCGTGATCTTTGGCCTGATCAACGCGTTGGTGCGGCCGATAGTCTCGTTCTTCTCGATGCCGATCACTTGCCTCACCTTGGGCCTGTTCACCGTGATCATTAATGCGCTGATGCTGATGCTGACCAGCTGGCTAACTCAGTTCACGCCGGTGGGCCTTAACATCGACGCATTCTGGTGGGACGCCATTGTCGGCACCATCATCATCTCAATCGTTTCGGCAGTCCTTGGCTTTTTCGTTGGCAAGGAAAAGCGCTAAGCGCTAGCGGGCTGAGCCGTATTTCTCTTCCTCCCAGTTTTCATGCTTTGTGTTTCGCGGGCGCTCTTTGCGTTCGATCTTGATTTTGCGAAATTTCAGAGGCCCCGGAGGAAGCGCGAATTCCCGCATATTTTCGTGCAGATCCGGGATCGGGCTCTCCACTATCTCTTCGAGATGATCTCCGTAATTATCCAGGTCGTGCGGTTTGCCGAACAGCCCCTCGTCGAGTTGTTCCTCAAACCTCGGACCGTCAAATTTTACGGTGATTTGATCCTTTTTGCGCTTGTTTTCTACCCCGTCGGTGCCCGGAACCATGTCTTTGGAATCCTCAATCGACAGGCTTCGAATGTCCTCGGGAAGGTTTATGTGGCCAATGGGAGAACCGAGGGTCAGCATCTTTTCCATCTTGAACTTCTTGCGCAAGAACCTGTTCTTCATCAGATTCGCAATATGAATCCCACCTTGCGAGTACCCGCTGAGGATCACCTCGTCGCCCTCGCGTGCGCCAGTGATTTGCAGGGCCTCGTTGATCGGTCCGGCGAAGTTGTCCGATTCGAAGCTGAACGCATCGATGATGCCGTAGGTGTCAAAGGGATTATTGCCGTTGCCCTCCCCCTGAGTCCCAGGAAGAATGACGAGATAAACATTTTCTCCATCTTTCTCGGCCTCGGCGATAAGAATCTGCCCATCATCATTGGGCCCGGCATCGTTGAGAATCTTGTGAAGCTGGTAGTAGCTGTTCAGCGTGCCGTCAACCTCAACCTGTTCCACCGGTTGGGCCTCGCCGAGGTTGAGCTCCTTGCTCCGCAAAGGTCCCCAGGTAGAGATTAAATCGGCCAATTTCTCGGTCGTTTCGTGCATCATCAAAGGCTGCGGGCGCGCAAACCCAAACCGGTCCCGTGGCGAAGAGAGCAAGACAAAAAGCTTGAGCAGCGTTTCCATATCCCTGGTCGGCGGGCGGGAATCGTTGTTGCGCGTGTTATTCCAAGCGTCCACCAGAATCTGCCACTTGGCAGAGACCAGAATCGAGTTTTCGATGCTGGTCTCTGCCCTGACGTAGTTCTCGATTGCTGCGCCCACTTTCTCCTCCAACCTCCGGGCATCGATCACGGCCTCGGTCGAGTGGTGGTAGCCGGTGCGTAATTTGTCCGCCAGAATCCCCAGTGAATAACCACGGTTACCGATTCCGTTGACCAAGCATTGGGATTGTGCTTCCTGTTGGCATTCTTGCGCGCGCACCGAGGCCCTCAGCAGTTGCGTCTCAACACTTTGGAGCTGTCCGTAGACTTGTTGGCAAATCTGAGCCGATTGGGCGTAATCCAAGGAGTTGTAATTGACGTCATATCCCATGGCTAGGAGGCCATTCGCTGGTTGAGGATCTCCGCTTCTAACGCGTTCATCTCCCTGATGGCCAAGGACAGATACGATTCGGCTTCGCCCAGCGCTTTGGTAAGTCCCACGAGCCTGTCACTGAGTTGGCTCACCTCCGAGGCAAACGCCTTGCCTGCCGAAGATCTCCAAGTCAGCGAGCCGATTGAAGAGAGCTGTTCGATGGCGAAACGCGTTGTTGACTGGGCGTCATCCAGCTGGAAGGCCACCGAATCCAGGGTCGCCTGAAACATCATGATTAGCTCCAACCCGTAATTCTCCACCGGTGAATCGGTGAAAATCTGCTTTCATCTTCGCCCTGTTGCGGCTTCTTTCGGCCCGTTTGGGCACCGGCTGTGGAAAGAAGGATGTGTGTAAAAGATGTGATGTGCACGCAGTGATGAAAGAATATGAGCATGGCTGAGATTGCGCGCACTTCCCTTGCTAATGAACCCCTGGCACTTGGTGCCCTCGACGGACGCTACCGCAGCGCGGTGGCACCGTTGGTTGACTACCTTTCCGAAGCGGCGCTGAACCGCGATCGTGTTCACGTGGAGATCGAATGGTTGATCCACCTGGCCGAGAACTCCGTGCTGCCGGGCACTTCCCCGTTCACCGCCGAGCAGCAGGCCGCCCTGCGCAAGATCGTCACGGACTTCAACGCCGACTCGGTGAAGGAACTGGCCGAGATCGAGGCGGTTACCGTCCACGATGTGAAGGCAGTCGAGTACTACATCGCTAACCGTCTGGATGCTATCGGCATTGGCAACCTGAAGCCGCTGGTGCACTTCGGCTGCACTAGCGAAGACATCAACAATCTCTCCTACGCGCTGGGTGTCCAGGGCGGAGTCACCCAGGTGTGGTTGCCTGCAGCCCGCGATCTGGTGGCCCAGCTGACCAAGATGGCCGAAGAGTCCCGCGACGTTCCAATGCTTTCGCGCACCCACGGCCAGCCTGCTACCCCCACCACCCTGGGCAAGGAACTGGCAGTTCTTGCCTGGCGCCTGACCCGCCAGCTGGATCGCATCGAGAAGACCGAGTACCTGGGCAAGATCAACGGCGCCACCGGCACCTACGCCGCCCACTACGCCTCGGTTCCAACCGCGAACTGGCAACAGGTTTCACAGTCCTTCGTCGAGCACCTGGGACTGACCTGGAACCCGCTGACCACCCAGATCGAATCCCACGACTGGCAGGCAGAGGTCTACGCCGACATCGCACGCTTCAACCGCATCCTGCACAACCTGTGCACCGATGTGTGGAGCTACATCTCCATCGGCTACTTCGCTCAGATTCCTGTGGCCGGAGCCACCGGCTCCTCGACCATGCCGCACAAGGTGAACCCGATCCGCTTCGAGAACGCCGAAGCTAACCTGGAAATCTCCAACGGCCTGCTTGACACCCTGGGTGCCACCCTGGTCACCAGCCGCTGGCAGCGCGACCTGACCGACTCCTCTTCGCAGCGCAACATCGGTACCGCCATCGGCCACTCGGTGCTTGCCATCTCGAACGTCGCCAAGGGCCTGGATCGCTTGGATGTCGCCGAGGCGGTACTCGCAGAGGATCTGGACCACAACTGGGAGGTGCTCGCCGAGGCTATCCAGATGGTCATGCGAGCCGAATCCATTGCCGGCGTTGCAGGCATGGACAATCCCTACGAGCGCCTGAAGGACCTGACCCGCGGACAGCGCGTGGACGCGGTCCGCTTGAAGGAATTCGTTGGCGAGCTGGGCTTGTCGGCGGACGCCGAGGCTCGTTTGCAGCAGATGACCCCGGGCAGCTACACCGGTATCGCCTCGCAGCTGGTTGACCACCTGAAGTAGTCTTCCCCCGCAACGGCCGTGAGTTCCCATCGGGCATTCACGGCCGTTGTCGTATCCGCACGCAGCGGTACGTGAAACATCACTCAGCGTCCCTCGAATCCTCCAGATGGTACATCGCTTAGACTTTAAGTGTTCATCACATCTAGGAAGAGGAACATGTTTCTCACAGTTCTCATCATCATTGGCATCCTTCTCGGGCTGTTCTTTATCTTCGGCAGCGCGGGTATGAAAGCCGGTACGAAGTCCAAGGGAAATACCCGATTAACCGGCATCGGCATTCTGGTCGTTTCGCTGGTTGTTCTCGGATTCGCCTCAGCCACCATCGTTCAGCCACGCACCGTCGGGGTGAAGATCGCCCTGGGCAAGCCGACCGCCGTCATCGGCAACGGCTTCCACCTCAAGGCGCCGTGGGAAACCGTGGAGAAGCTCGACGGTTCGGTCCAAAACGATGTGTACTCTTCGAACAGCGCCATCCCGGTCCGCCTGGGAAACAATGGCAAGGCGAACGTCGACGCCTCGATCCAGTGGCAGTTGAAGACCGACGACGCGATGTCCGTGTTCCTGGACTACCGCACCTTCGAAGGCATCCAGTCCAACCTGGTGGATCGTAATTTCCGTGCCGCATTGAACGAAGTCATGGCGAGCTACGACCCGCTGGCGTATACCGATCCAGCCGATGGAGGCCAGGATCTCGAGGGCCTGGCCAAGTCCGTGCGGACCAAGATGCAGGAAAAGGTCGGCACCCAGATTGACATCCGCTCGGTAACCCTGCCGATCATCAACTTCGATGAGCCGACGCAGAATCGCATCAACGAGCTGCAGGCCGAAACCGCGAAGACCCGCATCGCCGAGCAGCGCAAGCAAACCAGCGCCGCCGAGGCCGAGGCCAACAAGATCCTCGAGCGGTCCATCACCCCCGAAACCCTGACATCCAAATGCTTGGACATCGTCGCAGAATCGGGCAAGAGCCCGATCGGCTGCTTCCCCGGCGGAGGCGTCCAGCCAATCACCATGGTCGGTGGCGACGAGGACAAATAACAACAAGACGCACGGCCCCGGTGGAGCCGTGCGTCTTGTTGTGCAATTCCTGGTGGCTCCATTTTATCGATGCCACCGAGGTTTCGTACCTTAGACCAATGCGGCCTTGAGCTCGCGGGCCGCGGTCGCCGGGTCGGCCGCACCATAGATGGCGCCTCCGGCCACCGCCACCTGGGCCCCGGACTTCTGCACCTCGGCGATCGTGCTGATGCTGACCCCGCCGGCCACCGAGAACGGAACTGCTGCGATCGCCCCCGCGCTGAGCAGGCCAGTCAGGTCGTAACCGGGCTGCGCCTGCTCGTCCAAGCCGGCGTGGAACTCGACAAACTGAGCTCCCAACGCGATGACTTCCTTCGCACGGGCGGCCTTGTCCGCGATGCCGATCAGATCGACCACAATGCCCTTATTGCGCTCCTTGGCAGCCTTGACGGCGCCCGCCACGGTGGAGTCGTCTGCGCTGCCAAGCACGGAGACCAGATCCGCGCCGGCAGCGAAAGCGATGTCGGCTTCCAGCTCGCCGGCATCCATCGTCTTCATGTCGGCGAACACAATCTTGTCCGGGTGGGCGCTCTTGATCGCGGCAACCGCCGAGAGGCCCTCGGCCTTGATCAGCGGGGTGCCCAGCTCGATGATGTCGACGTATGGGGCGACCTTTGCCGCCAGCTCCAGAGCATCCTGGGTGGTCAGCAGGTCGATGGCAACTTGGATTTTCATGGTGATCTTCTTTCGGTTGTTGTGTTTTTCAAGGAGGATTCGCGGCCCGGGCTATTCCAGGTTGGCGTGCCGCAGCCACAGCTCTTCGGCCGGCAATTCCGTGCTGTTCCAAAGACAGTGGAATAGCGATTCGGTGAGCAGGAAGAGCGACTGCTCGAAGAGGCTGCCCGAGTACTGCTTGCTCTTCGCCGAACCGTGGTCCGTCTTGCACGCGGCCGGCACCTGCACGATTGCGGTGGCCAGGTGCGCCAAGGGCGAGCCCGGGTCCGTGGTCACCGCGGCGACGCACGCCCCGAGATCAGCTGCCGTCTGGGCGCTTCTGACCACCCCGGAGGTGGTGCCCGAGCCGGAGGCCACCAGCAGCAAATCCCCCTCGGTGATGGCCGGAGTGGTGATATCACCGGCCACGTGCACCGTGAGGCCCAGATGCATCAGCCGCATGGCGGCCATGCGCAGCACCAGCCCGCTGCGCCCGGCACCGGCGACGAAGATCCGCTTGGCCGAACTGGCCAGCTCGGCCACCGCTGCGACCTGGCCGGGATCGATGGCCTGCATGGTCTCAGCGATCTCCGCCTGAATCATTTCCTGCGCGGCTACAACATGATTTGCGGTGCTTGCCTCCGCCTTAGTTCGCAAAGTACCCAAGCCATTCCTCTCGATGGTCGCTTCGGTGCCCGTTGCGGGCCTCGCCGTGTCTACAATCCATCCTCACGGATCTGCCGGGTGGGCAATACACCATCTTGTGACGGCTTTTCCTACCCATTCGGGTAGGCTGGCCAGGCTCGAATGGAATACACTCACTGTCATGGTTTCTCTCCACGAGCTCATTGGACGCGACCCGAATTCCGATGCCAGGCTCTGGGAGCTTCTCGATTCGCTGTCGCTGCTGGCTACCGCGCCGCTGCTGCAGATCGCCGAACGGCTGCATGCGTCCTTGCAGCCGTGGGTCAAATGCTCCGCGCTGCTGATCTTCACCGAGGAGTGCACCGGCCGGCCGCAGAAGAAGGCGGGAAGCGAAGCAATCACCTCCCGGGTGACCATTGCCGAATTGGACCAGCTGCGCAGCTCCCACCCGGAGCAGGACCGGTGGCGGGGCACCGCAGGGATTAGCGGGGCCCCGCGCGAAGTCCTTGCCTTGCGCTATCCGCCGAGCAATGCGCTACTCGTGCTGACTGATCCGGTAGTGGTGCAGGAGCCTGCCGAGTCCGGCAGTTCTCGTGATCTGCTTGATTACCTCTGGCAGCTCACGGCAGCCCGGATCCGCGAAAAGGTCGCTGACGCGCCGCCCTCCTACTTGCGTGAATCGCGGGCCGTATCGGCCGAACGCACCCGGGTGACCACCGAACTGGTCGACCAGTACTCCACCAGCCTGGACCTTCTGCTGGCCACCTTGCGCAGCACGCAGCTCAGCGATGCGCTGGCACGTGCCAAGGCCACCGACCTGGCGGCGAAGACCCTGGTGGGCTTGCGGTCCCTCGATGACCGGATCAATGGCATGGCCGAGGAACCGGTGGGCAGCGCCTTTACCCGCTTGCGCGAGGACCTGCGCCCCTTGAGCGAATCCGGCGGAGTGGAACTGCAATTCATCGAGCCGCCCGCCGATGGCAGGGCCTTGCCCGGAGAAGTCGCCTACGCGGCGCGCTCGATCATGCGCGGGCTGGCGCTGGTCATGATGGATCAAGAACAGATCCACCGGATTCGTGCCCAATGGGACTGCGACGGTGAGAACCTGCTGATCAACATGCGTGACGACGGACGCGGCGCCATGGATCAAGCGTCTCCGACTATCGAGCGCCTGAACCGTCAGGTGCAAGCCCTGGCCGGGCGGATGGAGCTGGAAGTCATCTCCGAGTGGGGCACCGACGTCTCGATCGTGCTGCCGCTCGATGCGCCGCAGAGCATGCCCGCCGATCTGGCCCAATGGAAGCTGGCCGCCCGGGAATTCGAGGTGCTCCAACTGCTGGCGGCGGGGCAGGGAAACCGCGCGATCTCCGCAGCCCTGGGCATCAGCGAGAATACGGTGAAGTTCCATGTCCGCAACCTCTTCAAGAAGCTGGATGTGCGTTCGCGCGCCGAGGCAGCGGCGCTGGCCCATAGCCGCGGCGTGCCGGATGCCGCTAGCGGGAAGCGCTGGGGCGAGGCCCCTGGAACCGTCAAACATCCACGAGCCGCAACGGAATAGGGGCCGGGGCAGCCTGATCGATGGCAGTGTTCCATCATGCCGGGCAAGATCGTGTTCGTGGTGGCCGGCGGACCGATCTTCAAGATCTCTTTCCCGCAGGTCAAGAGCCACGAGTTCCCGCTGGCAGCGGGTTCAGGATGCACGGCGGCCGCTCCATGCCAGTGCTAGAACTCGAAGTCCCCGAAGCTTCCTCCGGCACCGCCCAGGAAGTCCCCGAACGCGCCACCGGCCTGGTCGCCCAAGCCCTCTCCGGCCGCGGAGAACTGTTCGCCGGCTCCGGCGAAGGAATCGCTGAGCCCCTCGGCCGCCGAGCCGAATTCCTCGCCGATCCCCGCGAAGCCATCGAGCAGCGGTCCGGCGATCGCGGTGCCGATGAAGGCTCCGGCCACACCGCCCAGCAGGCCGATTCCGAGCCCGCCGGCCGCGCCGGCGGCCATGCCGCCCATGGATTTCCGTCCCGAACCGCCCCGCGAGAGGAGCTTGTCCATGAAGCCCGGGCGGGATACCTCGGCGCGGGTGGCGGCCCGGGCCAGATCCTCCGGCCGTTGCGAGGCCGGGCGCTCTGCGGCCGGCAGCTGCTCGGCCAGCTCGGCGTGCAGCAGCTCGCGCTGCGACACCGTCAACCGGGCAAAAGCCTCGCTGTGGGCGCGTTCCATATCCTGCGGCGGCGCGGTGCGCAGCATGTAGCGGTACTTCTCGATCGCCGCCTGGTCCTCGCGTGATGCGCCCTGGCTACCGGCCGTCCGCGGCTGCACCGAGCCTTGCTGGTTCGGGTAGTCCCGGTTTTCGTACCCGGATTGGCTTCGGCTGTCGCGCGGATCCTGCTGGTTGTTTTGCTGGCCGGTGGAGCTGCGCTGGTTCAGCTGTTCCCGGACATACTCCCCGGCCAGCTGCTTTCCCTTGCGCAATAGCTTGTCGAACATTGCCACAACGTCCTCATTTCCTTGGTGGATCCGCGGCACGATTTCCGCCCGCCTCGGCCCCGTTAAACTCCCCAGAGCCGCGCAGAGTTCCCGGGTCCGGCGTTTTCACAGCGCCCGCTCAGCGGGCCGGGGTGAACACCCCGGCCCCGTGGCGCCAGCGGTAGTAGCCCAAGCACAGCAGGGTGAAGGGCACCCCGAACCAGAGGGCCGGGCGCTGCACGGGGTCGAAGGCCACACCGACCAGCGAGGCGCCCAGCAGAAGCAGCGCCAGGATCGGAAGCAGCGGGAACAGCGGGGCCCGATAGGGCAGCGAATCGGTGCCGCCGTGCACCGCTACATGGTGCCGGCGGAAGGACAGGTGCGAAGCGCAGATCACGATCCACACCGCCACCACCGCAAACCCGGAGATGGAGACCAGCGCCAGGAACAGCGAGTCCGCGGCGATGACCCCGGAGAGCAGGGAGGCCAAACCGCCCAGCAGCGACAGGCACAGCGCCAGCATCGGCACGCCGCGGCGGTTGGTTTTCGAGAGCACCGCCGGGGCTTGGCCTGCGGCGCCCATTGCGTGCAGCATCCGGGCGCAGGAATATAGTCCGGAGTTGCCCGCGGAGAGCAATGCAGTGATGATCACGAAGTTCATGATGTCGGCCCCGGCCGGCAGCCCCGCGGCATCCAGCACCGTGACGAATGGGCTCTCGTTTGCGCCCGCCTCGGCGAAGGGAACGATCGCGGCGATCACCACGATGGCGCCGATGAAGAACACCGCCAGGCGCACCACGGCGGTGCGGATGGCCCGCGGGATGCTCAGTTCCGGGTTCTTGGCCTCGCCGGCGGCCACACCGATCAGCTCCGTGCCGCTGAAGGCATAGAACACCGCCAGGATGGTGACCAGCACGCCGCTGATCCCCGTCGGGAACAGCCCATCGCCGGTATCGAAGTTCGCCAGGCCAAGCGGGCCCGCCTCGCTGGCCGGGTTGATGCCGAGGATCGTGGCCGCGCCGACCATGATCATGAGCACCACGGCGGCCACCTTGATCAGCGAGAACCAGAATTCGGTTTCCGCGAAGACCTTCGAGGACACCGCGTTCAGCGCGAACAGCAGGGCCGCGAAGAGCAGGGCGAACACCCAGACCGGCACCGTGGGGAACCAGCGCTGCATGAGGATGCCCGAGGCGGTGAACTCGCTGGCCAGCGCCACCGCCCAGCACATCCAGTACAGCCAGGCTGTAGTGAAACCCCAGGCCGGGCCGAGGTCGCGGGTGGCGTGGGCGTGGAACCCGCCGGCCACCGGATGGCGTGCGGACAGCTCCCCGAGCCCGCTCATCACCATATAGGCCACCAGCGCGCCCACCGCGTAGGCCAGCACGGCGCCCAGCGGTCCGGCCTGCGCAATCGTATAGCCCGAAGAGACGAACAGCCCCGAGCCGATCACCCCGCCCAGCGCGATCATCACCAGGTGGCGGGAGGTCATGGTTCTGCGCAGCCCGGATTCGCCGGGCGAAACGCCCGGAGTAGAGCGGGCGGGAGGCTGCTGCGCCGGCGGCGCGCTGAGCTCGGACATGGGGGCTCCTTCTGAAATGAATGCGTTTGAAGAATAACTGCCGTGCCCCCTGCTCCGCGCAGCCCTCGTCATGGCCTGTCACGGACCGTCATAATCGGTCATCAACCCATCGCCGGGTTACCCTCGGAAAGTGAAAAATCCCAGTGAAACCCTCAATTTCCGCGAGGCGCTGAGCGCCGCAGACAGCGCGCCGCTGCTCCTGGACGGCGGGCTCGGCACCCATCTGGCGCAGCGCGGCAATGACGTGAGCGGCGAACTGTGGTCCGCGCAGATCCTCAAAGACCGCCCCGAGGAGGTCCGCGCCGCCCACGCCGACTTCTTCGCCGCCGGCGCGCAACTGGCCACCACCTGCTCCTACCAGGTCAGCATCGATGGCCTGGCGAACGCCAGCGGCGGTGCGGGCACCGAGCAGGCCGCCGCGCAGGCCGAGGAGCTGCTGCGCACCAGCGTGCGGCTGGCCCGCGAGGCGGCGAACGGTTCACCGGCGCGCTGGGTGGCCGCCTCGGTGGGACCCTACGGCGCCGGTCCGGGGTCCGGCACCGAATACGACGGAGCCTATGGGCGCACCGTCGCCGAGCTGGCCGACTGGCACCGCGGGCGTCTGCGGGTCCTGGCCGATGCCGGCGCAGACGTGCTGATCTGTGAAACCGTGCCGAGCCTGGCCGAAGTCCAGGCGCTGGCCGGGGAGGCGGCCGGATTGGACCTGCCGGTGCTGCTCAGCCTCGCGGTGCGCACCGCCGCGGACGGACAGCTGGTGCTGGGAGACGGCAGCGACCTGCGCGAGGCGGCCCGGATCGCCAACGATTCCGGCGCCTTTGCCGCGCTCGGCGTGAACTGCTGCCCGGTGCCCGTGGCCGTCTCGGCCCTGAAGGTGCTGCGCGAGCTGACGGATCTTCCGCTGCTGGCCTACGCGAACAGCGGCGAAATCTGGGACCGCGAGGCCCGGAGCTGGCTTCCGGGGACCCCGGGCACCGATCTGCCCGGAGCGGTGCCCGAACTGATCGCCTCCGGCGCACGCATTATCGGCGGGTGCTGCCAGGTCGGCCCCGAGCAGATCACCCGGGTCGGCAGCGAACTTCGGCGCGTCCAGAGCTGATGCCGGTGGCCGGCGGCGGATCACATGATCTCAGGCATGCACCTTGCTGGTGGAACTGATCCTGGCCAGCAGCTCGGCGGCCACGCTGACGGCGATAGCCGCCGGCTGCTTGCCCGAGACCTGGGGCAATCCGATGGGGCATTGGATCTGCTGGATTTTCGCCTCGCCGTGACCGCTGGCGGCCAGGTTCTTCCGGAAGCGGGCCCATTTGGCCTTCGAACCGATCAGCCCGATCGATCCGAGCCCCGGATGCCGCAAGGCTGCATCGCACAAATGGAAATCCTCGGCATGGTCGTGGGTCATGATCAGCACGTGGGCGCCTTCCGGAAGGCAGCTCAATACCTGCTCGCCCAGCACCGCCACCTGCGCATGCACACGGGCCACGCCGGGTTCCATAGCCGCCAGCGACTGGAGGAACTCGGGACGCGAGTCGGTCAGATGCAACTCCAGCTCATGCCGGGAGAGGATGCGGGCAAGTTCCATTCCCACGTTGCCGATCCCGAAGATCGCCACGGTGGCCGGCACCGGCAGAGGCTCCAGCAGCAGGCTCACCTCTCCCCCGCAGCATTGGCGCCCGTATTTTGCCGGGGCTTTGTCGTTCAGCCGCAGGCTCATGTCCTGCGGCTGGCTTTCGCCCTGCGCGAGCATTTCGCGGGCCCGTTCCATGGCCGCCATCTCCAGATTGCCGCCGCCGATGGTGCCGAAGATTTCGTCCGCCGCGATCACCATCTTCGCGCCGGCTTCACGCGGGGCATGGCCGCGCACGGCGGTGACGGTGACCAGCACCGCCGCGCGCCGCTCATTGCGCAGTGCCGTCACCGCTTCGATCCAGGACAGCATGGCTAGTGCACCTTTTCCTCGATCAGGCTCGGCTCGCGCACGGATTCAATGGCCCAGAACACCGCCTCCGGTGTGGCCGGCGAGGCCAGCTGGACCGAGCAGCCGGCCGGACCGAATTCGGCCACCGCCTGCCGCAGCGCCTCGCGCACCGAGAAGGCCAGCATCAGCGGCGGTTCGCCGACCGCCTTGGAACCGTATACCGCTCCTTCCTCATGGGCCTTGTCCAGCAGCGAAACGTAGAAGACCTCGGGCATCTCGGAAAAGCTGGGGATCTTGTAGGTGCTCGCGGCCTGGGTGGCCACCCGCCCGCGCCCCGGACCATCCGAGGTATCCCAGCGCAGGTCTTCGAGGGTCAGCCACCCGGCGCCCTGCACGAAACCGCCTTCGATTTGGCCCAGATCCACCAGCGGCGAGAGCGAGTCGCCCACGTCGTGGACGATGTCCACTCGGGCCAGGGTGTAGGACCCGTCAAAGCGGCTGACCTCCACCTCGCTGGCGGCTACCCCGTAGGCGAAGTACTTGAACGGGGTGCCGGACATCTGGCTCAAATCCCAGTGCAGCCCCTCGGTACGGTAGAACCCGGCGGCCGAGAGTTGGATGCGCTGGAAGTAGGCGTCCCGCACGGTTTCTTCCCAGCTCAGCTCCTGGCTCTTGCCCAGTGCGGTGATCTTTCCGTTGCCGAATCGCACCTCATGCGCCGGAACGCCAAGCTTGCCGGCGGCGACCTGCGCCAGTCTGGCCTGGATCTGCTCGCAAGCGTCCTTCACGGCCCCGCCATTGATATCGCTGCCGGAGCTGGCGGCGGTGGCCGAGGTATTGGGCACCTTGTCCGTCCGGGTTGGCGCGATGCGTACCGTGGACAGCGGCACACCCAAGGTGGTGGCCGCGACCTGCAGCATCTTGGTATGCAGGCCTTGGCCCATCTCGGTGCCGCCGTGGTTCACCAGCACCGAGCCGTCCTTGTAGACCAGCACCAGGGCGCCTCCCTGGTTGAAGGCGGTGAGGTTGAAGGAGATCCCGAACTTCACCGGGGTGAGGGCCAGGGCGCGTTTGGTGTTTTCATTGCGCGCGTTGAATTCGCTGATTTGCGCCTCGCGCTGGGTGATCTGGGCGGATTCCAGCACCTGCTGCCAGGCCGCGTTGAGCCGTTCGGGATGGCGCACCGGCTGGTAGTACGGGGTGTCCTGTCCCTGCGCGTAGAAGTTGCGCCGGCGCAGCTCGCGGGCCGCGATCCCCAGCTTTGGGGCGACCCGGCCCAGGATGTCCTCCATCACCAGCATGCCCTGCGGCCCGCCAAAGCCGCGGAATGCGGTCTGCGAGGTCTTGTGGCATTTGGCAATCCTTCCGCGTACGCGGATATTCGGGACCCAGTAGCCGTTGTCGATATGGCACATCGCGCGGGTGAGCACCGGTTCGGACAGATCCAGACTCCACCCGCCGTCCGCGGTGAGGCCGGCGTCCAAGGCCAGGATCTTGCCCTGCGCGTCGAAGCCGATCTTCCAGGTCGCGTAGAACCCGTGGCGCTTGCCGGTCATGGTCATGTCCAGGGTGCGGTTCAAGCGAACCCGCACCGGACGCCCGGTGAGCACCGCGCCCAGCGCGGCGAGCGCCGCGTAGCCGTGCGGCTGCATTTCCTTGCCGCCGAACCCGCCGCCCATCCGCAATACCTGCACGGTCACCTCATGGGCCGGGATGCCGAGCACATGGGAGACGATATCCTGGGTTTCGGTGGGGTGCTGGGTGGAGCAATGAATCAATATCTGGCCGGACTCATCAACCAGCGCCAGCGAGTTCTGCGTCTCAAGATAAAAATGCTCCTGGCCGGAGAATTCGAAGTCCCCCTCAAAGACATGCGCCGCGTCGGCGAAGGCCCCGGCAATATCCCCCTTGTCGATGGTGGGCTTGATCCCGTGGAAGCTCTGGGCGGCAATGGCCTCCTTGATGGTGATCAGCGAGGCAAGCGGCTCGTAGTCCACCTTGACCGCCCCGGCCCCGGCCTTGGCGGCTTCCAGATCTTCGCCGAGCACCCAGGCCACCGGTTGGCCGTAGAACATCACCTCGTCGACCGGAAGCATCGGTTCGTCGCGATTGGCGCCCTGGTCGTTGACACCCGGGATATCGGCGGCGGTAATCACCCGCACCACCCCGGGAATTGCGCTGGCGCCGCTGGTATCGAGGCCAAGGATCTTCGCGTGGGCCTCGGTGGACTGCACCGGGTAGGCGTGGAGCACGCCGGTGAGCCGCTGCGCCAGATCATCGGTGTAGCGCGCGCTGCCGGTGACGTGTTCGGCCGCGGATTCGTGGCGCTGGCGCTGGCCGACTACGGGCGATTCCGGGCGTTGTGAAAGCTGGCTCATGAGATCTGCTCCCCCTTTGCTGCGTTGGTGCGGGCGAGCTGTTCGGCGAAAAAACGCTCCAGCGAGGACTTCAGCATCGCCTTTCGATAGCTTGAGCTGGCCCGGTGGTCATCCATGGGGGTGCCCTCCTGCGCCATCTGCTCGGCAGCCGCATGGATAGTCGCCAAGCACCACTCTTTGCCTTCCAAGGCGGCTTCGGTGGCGGTAGCTCGCAGCGGAGTGGCCGCCACTCCGCCCAAGCCGATGCGGGCCTTGGTGATGTAGTTGTTTTCCACGCTCACCGCATAGCCGATGGCCACCGAAGAGATATCGTCAAAGCGTCGTTTGGAGATCTTCTGGAAGCTGGTCAGGACCGCCAGCGGCAGCGGGATGCGGATCGCGGTGATCAGTTCCCCGGCGGCCCGCACCGTCTGCCGGTACCCGGTGAAGTACTGCGCCAAGGGCACGATGCGGCTACCCGAGGCGCTGCCCAGCACGAGGTCCGCTTCCAGCGCCAGCAGCGCCGGCGGGGTATCCCCGATCGGCGAACCGGTGCCCAAATTGCCGCCGAGGGTGGCGCCATTTCGGATGAGCCGGGAGGCGAACTGCGGGAAGAGCTGGCCGAGCAACGGGATCTTGCCGGCCAGAAGACGTTCGAGTTCGCTCAGCGTGCAGGCGGCGCCGAGTTCGATATAGTCTTCGCCGAAGTGAATTTGGCGCAACTCGGCAAGCCGGTCGATGGCCAGCACCGAGCGGGCCCGCGCACCTTTGATATTGACCTCGACACCCCAGTCGGTGCCCCCGGCCACGAGCAGGGTTTCGGGTTCCTCGGCCAGGATGCCAAAGGCCGCGTCCAGGCTGGCCGGGCGCCGGAAGCGACCGGTGCTTCCGGTGGGGGTGTCCACCCGCGTGATATCGGTGGACACCGCCGCCGGTGCGGCTTGCCCACGCCGGGTGGCAAGCTCATCTTGTGCATCCGGTGCGCCCAAGGCATAGGCCGCGTCACGAATGGGTCGATACCCGGTGCAGCGGCACAAGTTGCCAGAGAGCGAATGCAGATCGAATCCATTGGGTCCGCACCGGTGCTCCTCGCCGTGCTCCGCGATGACTGCGGTATTGGCGATTCGCTCCGGGCGGTAGTATTCGGCGGCCATGGAGCAGACGAATCCGGGGGTGCAATAACCGCACTGGGATCCGCCGCGATTGGCCATCTCCTCTTGCACCGGATGCAGGTTTTCCACGCTGCCCAGGCCTTCGGAAGTGATGACTTCCTGCCCGTCGAGCGATGCGGCCGGCAGCAGGCAGGCATTCAACGCCGTCCAGCGGGTCCCCTGCCTGTCGCTGCGGGCCACGAGGATCGAGCAGGCGCCGCATTCGCCCTCCGCGCATCCCTCCTTGCACCCGATGAGCCCTTCGCCACGCAGGAAATCCAGCGCGTTGGTATGCGGTGGGCCATCGAATTCACGGATGGTTCCGTTGACGGTTATTTGGCAGCTCGATTTTTCCGTTGTCTCGGCGGTCATGCCGCTGACACCTCCTGCACCTGAGAGCTCAGGCGCACTATGAATGATTTGGATGGTTGACTAGTTTCCGCCGGGGCCCAGCCCCGGGGAAACGCTCGATGAGCTGCGCGCGGAGGGCAGCCCTCCGAGCGCGGCGACGATTAGTCTCCGTGCGCGATCTGGCCCTTGGACCAGGCAACACAACCAGCCATGATTAGCCTCCAAATTTCGGATCATGGAAAATCAAGTTCATTCATTCTAAGTGAAGTGCATCACAGCCAGTGATGTCAACTTTTATTCACGAGGCGCTCAGCCAAGCAGTGTGGTGATCGGCCCTCGGGCGAAGTAGACCAGGAACCCGGCGGCAACCACCCACATCAGCGGGTGGATCTTCTTGTAGCGGCCGGCCGCGGTATTCACCACGACCCATGCGATGAACCCGGCCCCAATGCCATTGGCGATGGAGTAGGTCAGCGGCATGGTGATCAGCGTCAGGAAGGCGGGCAGGGCCGAGGAGAATCGCTTGAAGTTGATCTCGCGGATCTGCGCGCACATCATGGTGCCGACCAGCACCAGCGCCGCGGCGGCCACCTCGATGGGCACCACCGAGGTCAGCGGCGTGAAGAACATGGACCCCAGGAACAACGCCCCGGTGACCACAGAGGCCAAACCGGTGCGCGCCCCCTCCCCAATTCCGGCGGCCGAATCCACATACACGGTATTCGAGGATGAGGACCCCATGCCGCCGGCCACCGCCCCCAGGCCCTCGACCACAAATGCGGCCTTGAGCCTCGGGAAGGTGCCGTCCTTTTTCGCAAGGCCGGCATTTTTGGCCAGCCCCGTCATGGTTCCCATGGCGTCAAAGAAATTCGTGAACACCAGGGTGAAGACCAGCATCGTCGCCGCAAGCGCGCCGATGCGGGAGAAGGAACCGAAGAGATCGAAATCGCCGGCCAGCGACATGTCCGGCAGCGCGACCACCTGCCCCTGGAGCACCGGAATATTCAGATGCCAGCCGTGCGGGTTATCCGCGCTGCCCGCCCCGATCTTGAAGACCAGCTCCGCCACCACGGCCAGCACGGTGGAGACCACGATGCCGATCAGGATCGCGCCTTGCACTCCACGAGCCACCAGCGCGCCCATGATCAGCAACCCCACCACGAAGACCATCGTCGGAATCGACACGATCGATCCGCCATCGCCCAGCTGGACCGGAGGACCTGCGGGAGTGCGGGTGACAAAGCCGGAGTCCACGAACCCGATGAAGGTAATGAACAGGCCAATGCCCACCGTGATCGCGGCCTTCAGATCCTTCGGGATCGCCCGGAAGATGGCGGTTCGAATGCCCGTCATTCCGAAAATCACGATCAGCACGCCGTTGATCACCACCAGCCCCATGGCTTCGGCCCAGGTGACCTCCTGGATGACCGAGACCGCGAGAAAGGAGTTAATGCCCAGTCCGGCGGCCAGCCCAAAGGGCAGGTTGGCGATCACCCCGAACATGATGGTCATAACCCCGGCGGTCAGCCCGGTCATGGCACCGACCTGCGCTGCCGGCAACCAGGTGCCGGCGACATCCACCGGGGCGGCGTCGGCGCTGAATCCGCCAAGGATCAAGGGATTGAGGATGACGATGTAGGCCATCGTGAAGAAGGTGACGATTCCACCGCGGAATTCCCGCGCGAGCGTGGAACCTCGTTCGCTGATCCGGAAGTACGCATCAAGCAGATTGCGTGGACCCCCGGGAAGCGATTGCAGGCTCTCCGGCTTGGCTTCCTTGCCCGTTTTTTTCGGTTCGGCTTGCGGGCGACTTGTCATAGTCATGGCCCCGGTCCCCTAATAGTCCGTCCGGGTCTCTAGCGAGTCCCATTCCTGGAAGGGCTTCAAATGCTCCTTGCTGGCACTCTGGAAACAATCCACCGGCATCAGCGCGCGGCTGGAATTGGGTTCAAAGTATTCATAGAACACCGCATCATCAAATCCAGCGTCGGTGGCGTCATGCCGGTTGGCGGCGAAATAGACCTTGTCGATGCGCGCCCACAGCGAGGTCGCCAGGCACATCGGGCACGGTTCGCAGCTGCTGTAGAGCACGCAGCCGCTCAGGTCGAAGGTGCCCAGCGCCGCGGCCGCATTGCGGATGGCCACCACCTCGGCATGGGCCGAGGGGTCGTTGTTCGCGGTGACCCGGTTGACTCCCTCGAAGACCTGCCCCGAGGCAGAGACGACAACGGCCCCGAAAGGACCTCCGTTGTTGCGGACATTGGTAGTGGCAATTTCGATGGCCATCGAAAGATAGTCTTGGCCAGTGGTAGTAACGCTCATCGCGTGGCTCCTCATGCTTCGGACAAGCCAGCCGAACGGTCCCGTTCATCTCGGGCGCCGGCCGCACTTATCTGCTGAAATAGATCAGTTGCACGCCCGGTAGATAGCGACCCAGAGCTGGGTGCCCGCCATAGACAGCTACGAGATTATCAACGGAATGTGACCTGCGCAACACTTTTTTGAAATAGCTTTTTCGCATCATGAACATTTTGCGCGCTCAGATTCGACCTCGTTTCGGCACCGACAAGTGCCGATGAGAAGCACCGGCGGAAGCCCAAGGAAGAAAAGAAATCCACCAAAACCTTGCGCCTGGGCCTGCCAGGGAAGGCGGATCAATCGAAGAAGCAAATGCAGCAGCCGCGCTGCCAGCGTCACTTCCGACGTCAAAGACGGCCGAAGTGATGCGGGTCAACGTGATCCAAGGTATTCTCGACTGAGAATCACTTGTCTCTTGCCGGCGCCCCTTTGGCGACATCGAATTTTCGCCGCGGACCATCGGCGGCCAGGCCTCAAGAATTCAAAGATGACCTACCACCTCGGTAGCTTCGCATATTGCGCGGATGCAGTCTCCCCCTGCCAATAACTTGAAGCCGCCCCATCAGTACTTTTTCAGGAGGTGCACCGTGGCTCTGAACGTAGATCCCATCAAAGTGGCAGACGCTCGCGGCCGAGCATTGCGAGACCTGCGGATCTCGGTGACCGACCGGTGCAATTTCCGTTGCGTCTACTGCATGCCCAAGGAAGTCTTCGGCAAGGATTTCCAGTTCCGCGAACGCTCGGAACTGCTGAGCTTCGAAGAAATTGAACGGCTTGCGGGGATCGCGGTATCCCTGGGGGTCAGCAAACTCCGACTCACCGGCGGCGAGCCGCTGCTGCGGCGCGGCATCGAGGACCTGATTTCCCGGCTGGCGGCGCTGCGCACGCCGGAAGGGAATCCGGTGGATCTCGCGATGACCACCAACGGGTCGGCCTTGGCCATCAAGGCGGCCGCGCTCAAAGAGGCCGGACTGAACCGCGTGACGGTATCTCTCGATTCGCTGGACAATGAGCGCTTTCAAGCCATCAACGACGTCAAGTTCCCGGTCGACAAGGTTCTTGCCGCCATCGACGCGGCTGCGCTAGCCGGCCTCGGCCCGGTGAAGATCAATACCGTGCTCAAGCGCGGAGTCAACGACGACGAAATCCTGGACCTCGCCGAGCACTTCCGCGGCAGCGGGCATGTGCTGCGCTTCATTGAATACATGGATGTCGGAGCCTCCAACCAGTGGCAGCTGGAAGAGGTTGTGCCCTCCGCCGAGGTGATCGAGCGGATCTCCGCCCGGCACCGGCTCGAACCCGCCGCTCCGACGCAAATGGGAGAGACCGCCAAACGCTGGAAGTACGCCGACGGGTCGGGGGAAATCGGCGTGATTTCCTCGGTCACCGGCGCCTTTTGCGGCGACTGCACCCGGGCCAGGGTCTCGGCCGAAGGCCGGCTGTACACCTGCCTCTTCGCCTCCGAAGGCACGGACCTGCGCGCCTTGCTGCGCTCCGAGGCCACCGACCGGGATATCGCCTTGGCGCTCGGCGGGCTGTGGAGCAAACGCGATGACAACTATTCGGAGCTGCGCGCCGCCTTGGAGCCAGGGGACCGCAAGCGCATCGAGATGTCGTATATCGGCGGGTAACTCCGTCGGCGCACCGCCTGAGACTCTCGGAAATATGAGCTGCCACTAGGCACAACACCGCTGATTTCGAACAAGTTACGTGGACCTATCGCCGCTGAGGCAAGCGCCGTGAATTTAAATTCCCTTGGGTGCAACACCGAGCGCACCTAGGCGAAATACCCCTCTGGAAAGCTGAAAGCACCAGCCAGCAGCGAGAGGGAACGATTCGCGTGAGTATCAAGATAGAGTCAGAACCCCAGATGGATCGCGGTGCCGCTACAGCCGACGCGTCGCTTCAATTGTCCAAGGGACGCTGGATCAACAACTGGGACGCCGAAGACCCGGCATTCTGGAATAGCGTGGGCCAGAAAACCGCGGCGATCAACCTTCGCTGGTCGATCTTCGCCGAATTCCTCGGCTTCGTGGTGTGGCAGCTATTCGCCATCGTTGCGGTATACCTGCCGGCGGCCGGTTTTGAATACAGCACCTCCCAGCTCTTCTGGCTGATCTCCATGCCAAGCCTTGTCGGTGCCACCCTGCGCATTCCCTATACCTTCATGGTGGCCCGATTCGGCGGACGCAACTGGACCGTCGTCTCGGCCTTGCTGCTGCTGATCCCGGCCGGTGGCCTGGCCCTTGCCGTGGCGAATACCAGCACCCCGTTCTGGGTCATGCTTTCGCTGGCAGGCCTTGCGGGGTTCGGCGGCGGCAACTTCGCTTCCTCGATGGCCAATATCACCTACTTCTACCCTGCGGCGCAGAAGGGTTGGGCCTTGGGCCTGAACGCCGCCGGCGGCAACCTCGGCGCGGCCGTGGCCCAGCTGCTGGTGCCGATCGCCATCACCATATTCGCCGCAGACTCCCTGCAGCTGCCGATGGCCGGCATCGTCTGGATCCCGTTCATCCTGCTCGCCGCCTTCGGCGCCCTGCGCAATATGCATAACCTGTCCAACGCGCGCTCGGATCTGCGCGGAGCGCTGGCCTGCCTGCGCGAGCCGCATCTATGGATCATCTCGTCCCTGTATATCGGCACCTTTGGTTCGTTCATTGGCTTCTCCGCGGTTTTCCCGAAGCTGATCGCAGATACCTTCACCGAATATTCGGGGTTCGCGCTGGGAACCGCCACGATCACCCTGGCTTTCCTCGGCCCGCTGGTCGGTTCGCTGGCCCGCCCCTACGGCGGCAAGCTCGCAGACCGCTTCGGCGGAGCGCGCATCACCCTGGCCTCCTTGTCGCTGATGGCGCTGATCACCGTGGGGCTGGTCCTCACCCTGTCCGCCACGAATTTCTGGGTGTTCCTGGGACTCTTCCTGGTCCTGTTCACCGCCAGCGGCGTAGGCAACGGCTCGACCTACCGCATGATCCCCGCCGTCTTCGCCCTGCGGGCGGACAACGGCCGAGACAGCGTCGGAGCGGCGCGTAAGTCCGCGGCCGCCTTGGGCCTGATCTCGGCCATCGGCGCCTACGGTGGATTCCTGGTCCCGCAGGCCCTGGGGCTTTCGGTCTCCAGAGCCGGATCCTACCTCCCGGCATTCTGCGTCTTCGTCGGGCTGTACCTGCTGCTGATGGCAGTGACCTGGTTCTGCTACGTACGCCGCGGCACCATCTTTGCACAGCAAGGAATCTAGATGGCCTCCCGCACCGATTCGCACTGCCCCTACTGCGCCTTGCAATGCGGCATCACCCTGGAATCTGCCGCCACCGCGCAGGCAGCCGAACCGGTGAAGCTGAAGGGGCGGAACTTCGAAACCAACGGCGGGGCGCTGTGCCGCAAGGGCCATAGCGCCGCCCGGTTGCTGGGCCACCCCGACCGGGTGACCGAGCCGCTGCTGCGCCAGTCAGATGGCTCCTTTGCGCCCATTCGTTGGGAAGAGGCACTGGATTTGATTGCCGAACGCGCCGCCGCCATCCGGGCCGCGCACGGCGCGGATGCGGTGGCGGTATTCGGCGCCGGCGGATTGACCAACGAGAAGGGCTACCAGCTGGGCAAGTTCGCCCGGTTGGCGCTGGGCACCTCGCGCATCGACTACAACGGCAGGTTCTGCATGTCCTCGGCCGCCATGGCCGGCAACCGCAGCTTCGGCTTGGACCGGGGGTTGCCATTCCCGCTGGCCGACCTCGACGGGGCCGGGATGATCCTGCTGCTCGGTTCCAATGTTGCGGACACCATGCCGCCGTTCGTCCGCCATCTGGAGGGCGCCCGGAGCAGCGGTGGGCTGATCGTGGTGGATCCGCGACGCTCGGCCACCGCCGAGCTCTCCGCCGACGGGGCCGGATGGCATCTGCAGCCCACCCCCGCCACCGATCTGCAGCTGCTGCTGGGCCTGTCCCATGTGCTGCTCACCGAATCGCTGGCCGATGCACGGTACCTCGAAAACCGGACCAACGGACTGGCGCAGCTGCGCAGCTCGCTGGCCGCGTGGTGGCCCGAACGGGTGGAACAAGCCACCGGTGTTCCCGCCGCCGAAATCCGCCGCACCGCACGCGCGCTGGCCAAAGCCGCAGACAGCGCCCGCGCAGGTGGCCGCCCGGTCTACATCCTCACCGGCCGCGGCGTCGAGCAGCATGCCAACGGCACCGACACGACCACCGCAGCCATCAATCTGGCGTTGCTGCTGGGCCTGCCCGGTAGCAACGCCGGAGGGTTCGGCACCATCACCGGACAGGGCAACGGACAGGGCGGACGCGAGCACGGGCAGAAGGCCGATCAGCTGCCCGGCTACCGCAAGATCACCGACCCGGAACACCGCAAGCACGTGGCCAAGGTCTGGGGAGTTGACCCGGAGATCATTCCCGGTCCCGGAATTCCCGCCACCGAATTGCTGCACACCTTGGGTACCGAGCAGGGCTCGCGCATGCTTTTGGTCCACGGTTCCAACCCGGCCGTTTCCTCCCCGGATGCCTCGCGGGTTATCGAGGGGTTGCGCCGGCTGGACTTCCTGGTGGTCTGCGATTTCTTCCTTTCCGAAACGGCATCCGAGGCGCATCTGGTGCTCCCGGTGCTGCAGTGGGCCGAGGAGGAAGGAACCATGACCAACTTGGAGGGGCGGGTGCTGCGCCGCCGGGCCGCCCTGGCCGCACCAGGCCAGGCACGCAGCGAACTGTGGATTCTGGCCGAACTCGCCAGGCGCCTGGACTCCCCCGGCCACTTCTCCACCGACGCCCGCGAGGTCTTCGAGGAGCTTCGCCGCGCCTCCGCCGGAGGGCTGGCGGACTACTCGGGCGTGGACTGGGATGACCTCGATGCGGGGGCTGCCATCTATTGGCCCTGCCCTGCCGCAGCAACAATTTCCCGGGAGCCGGGGGTCCGTTCGGGTACGCCGAGGCTCTTCCTGGAACGTTTTGCCCATCCCGATGGCAAGGCGAAGCTCGTCGCGGTCTATCCAGCGGCCACTGCGCCACAGGACTCCCGGCCCGGCGCAATATCACTAGTCACCGGCCGGTTGCTGGAACACTACCAGTCCGGTGCGCAAACCCGCCGTGTGGCCGAGCTGCAGGCGGCGGCCCCGGACGCCAGACTGGAAATCCATCCGGCCACCGCGCTGCGCCACGGCATCACCGACGGCCAGCGGGTGAAGGTGGGCAGCGGCCAAGGCGACATGGTCGCACGCGCCACGCTGACCACCAAGATTCGCCTGGACACCGTCTTCCTTCCCTTCCATTTTCCCGGCAAGAATAACGCGAACATCCTGACTCCCGCGGTCGTCGATCCGCTCAGCGCCATGCCCGAGTTCAAGCATGTCCCCGTCTCGCTATGCCCCTTAGGAGAAGAGTCTTGAGTTTGCAGACCAAGGAACGCATTGTCATCATCGGTTTCGGCCCGGTGGCTGCCTCCCTCGTTGAGGGACTGCTGCCCGCAGTGACCGCCGGAACCATAGAGCTGATCGTGGTGTCATCCGAAAAGCACCTGGCCTACAACCGCGTGCTGCTCGCGGAGCTCGCCGTCGGCGCCACCCGCGCCGAGCACCTGGGCATGGTCGATGAAACCCGCTTGCGCAATGCCGGGGTTGTCCTGCAATTGGGCCGCACCGTGAAGCGCGTAGACCGTTCCCGCCGCCAGGTCCTGCTCGAAGACGCCGGTCCGCTGAGCTACGACCGGTTGGTCTTCGCCACCGGCGCCCGGCCAACGATCCCCGCACTGAACGGGTTGAACTTCGACCCGCGTTCCGAGGCCAGACTCCCCCAGGGTGTGTTCGCACTGCGCACCCTGGAAGACGCGATGAACCTCAACAAGGTTCTGCAGGGCAACGGCCGGGTGCTGGTGCTCGGCGGCGGAGTCCTGGGCATCGAAGCGGCGCTGGCCATGGCCGAAGCCGGGCATCGGCCGGTGCTGATCCACCACGGGCCGGCCCCCTTGGGAAGGGTGGTGGATGCCGACGGCGGCACATTGCTGATCCGCAGCCTGCGCGCCGCCGGTGTCGAGGTGATCTCCGAGGCTCGCGCCACCGGAATCCAGAAGGATGAAACCGGATTCACCGGACTGGTCACGCAAACCCACGGCGTCATCGAAGGAGCAGCCCTGGTGCTGTCCACCGGAGTGCGTGCGCGCACCGAGCTGGCCTCCAGCTGCGGGCTAGCGGTCAACCGCGGAATCAAGACCAACGAATATCTCGCCGCGGACATCGAACATCGCATCTTCGCCATCGGCGACTGCGCCGAGGTCGCCGGCCAAGCGCCGGTGGGCCTGCTCGCCCCTGGCTGGGCCCAAGCAGGCTGGTTGGCCCAATATATGCTCAGCACCCCGGCTCCGGGACCGGCCGATCCAAGCCTGCACGATCCGATCAGCCTCGCACCTCCGTCCCTGGAATCCTCGGATGTCCTGATGCTCAAGGGCCAAGGACTTGAAGTGGCCGCGGGCGGAGACATCTCCGCCGGGCTTTGGGACGAGTCCGGCAGCCAGGTCACCGTCTTCGCCGATCCGGCAGAGGGCAAGTACCTGAAAATGGTGTCGCAGGCAGGGGTTCTCACCGGATTCCTCGCCATGGGGCTGCCGCGAACCAGCGCGGAATTGGTGCTCAGCTACGAACGCGGCAGCACGCTGCCCGCGGACCGTTCGACGCTGCTGCGGCTTGATGATCCCGGAATGCTGGAACCTGCGGGGGCACCGGGACCGGATGACCAGCTCTGCCGTTGCTCCGGAGCCACCCACGGCCAGGTGGCCCATGCGGTGGAGGCAGGGTGCGCCACGGTGGCCGAAGTGGGCGAGTCCTGCCGGGCAGGCACCGGTTGCGGCGGCTGCCGCGCGGTGATCGAAGCGCTGCTCAAGACGCCAGTTCCGGCGTGAAGACCGCCTGATCCGAAACCGGATACCGGCTGAGCGGTTGAAAGATCCCTTGCCTTCGCCGACGAGCTTGGGTGGGCCTCGCGAAATCCGTCAGTCGAATTTGATCTCGCATCACTACAGCGTGGAAACTTCTCGAAGTTTCCGAGCAATCTTCTGCCAGTTATTCAATTGCCCCTTGTCCAACGGCTCTTCCGGACTCGTTGCCCAGGTGGAAATGTCCGTACTGTCAATGGACTGCGCAAGGTAGCAAATGACTTGCCGCTTAGATTCGGTGGACATTTCTGCACCTATGTATTCGGCATTCTCTACATCGGCGATCCGGAAATTTTCAAGTCAAGTGAGACCACTAAGTCTTAGGCCAACATCTTTTCTCCATCTTCCTGCTTGATCGGTTCGTTAATCCAAGCCACTTCAGGCAGCAACATTTTC
>NZ_NRGV01000046.1:0-17673 GCF_002332385.1 Glutamicibacter sp. BW80
AAGGCACCGGGCCACCGGCATTTAACCTGCTCTGCGAAGTGGTGCCGGCAAGTTATGGCAACCAGTGGACTGCCCGATCTGGCCCCTGAGATGCTGGCGACCAGGGGGTGCGCAACTGCATCCCGATCATCACCTTAGCCCCACGAAGGAGTGGATCGTGCCTCATCAATCCAGAAACCTGCGATACCGGAAGCTCTTGGCAGCGTCCTGCATCGGCGCGCTAGGCCTGGGCTTGCTCGCCTCCCCGGCGGGCGCGGCCCCGGCCAAGCATCCGCAGCCGGGCAGCAGCACGCTCGAAGCCGTCCCCGAGGTGCTCGGGCCGATCGAAGCCACCGGGGATAGCTATCCCTGGTCCTCCCTGACCCACGCCCGGGTGCCGGCGGATGTGTCGGAGCTGGGCTACCTGGAGGAAGAGTTCTTCCTGCGCGGTGAAGCAAACGTCTACGGCAATCCCGAGGGCGAACTGCAGGTAGTCACGGAAAACGTGCCGTATACCAACCACCTGCTGGTGCGCCGCCCGGCCAAGAAGGCGGACTCCTCTGGCGTGGTGCTCGTGGACATCCTCAACGCCTCCAACGGCTTTCCCGGCGAGGACCACCTGCGGCGCATGTGGGACTGGGCTGTAGAAGAAGGCCACACGATCATCGGCGTGACGTCCAAGCCCATCCAGGTCGACGCGTTGAAGAACTTCGACGCCGAACGCTATGCGCCGCTGAGCTGGGATACCGCGGAGGCTGAGCGCGAACCGATCATCGCCGACCGCGATGACCCCTCGTCCTTCGACCCGTTCATGGTGGTGCCCGGAGCCGAAGAAGGGCTCGCCTGGGACATCATCACCCAGGTGGGAACGCTGCTTGAGAGCAGGCAAGGCCGTGCGGTGCTTGGCGGCCAGCACGCGAAAACCGTGCTGCTCATGGGCCAATCCCAGTCCGGGATCTACCTGAACACCTATGCCTCGAACTTCCACGAGCCCGTCACCGAGGCTAACCGCGGACCGGTTTTCGACGGGTACCTGAACACCGTCGGAGCCGTCCTCGAGCGTCCCCTGGCCCAGGCGCAGACCGGCGGGCTGGTGACGGTGCCCGGGTCCGAGCCGGCGCTGGATGTCCCGTTCATCACGGTCACCTCCGAGGGTGATGCAGGCCTGTTCGGGGCCGCCACCCTGGCCGAGAAGGAGCTGCCGGAGAATCGACGTCACTGGCAGGTGCCGGGCACGCCGCACACCGATCTGCTGTCGCCGGTCATCCCGGCGGATGCCGAAATCTACCGTTCCGGACGACTGCCGAATACCGCGGTGCACGACGAGGCATTCCGCAGCACGCTGAACACCTTTCCGCTGGAACCGGCGATCGTTGCGGCCACCGAGTCGCTGATCAACTGGTCCAAGCGAAATCGCGAAGCCGCGCCCTCTCAGTGGTTCGAGCAGTCGGCGGGCCAATTGGTACGCGGCGCGGACGGCAATGCCGCCGGCGGACTGCGCTACGGGCTGCTGGAGCACCCGTTGGGCCAGTTCCTCGGGGCAGCGCATCCGGGGGCGGTATACGGCTCGATGGAGCTGATCTCCGCGGAAGAATTTGCGCAGAGCTACGGGACCCGGTCCGCTTATCTGGAGCTGGTCGGCAAGGTCGATACGAAGCTGATCGAGCAGGGCTACCTCACCGAATGGGGGCAGCGGTACTTCGCCGAAGTGGCCAACGATCTCCTGGATCGCATCGGTGTGCCGGCCGGCACGAAGTAGCTTCCGAATAACGGTTGAGCGCAAAAGCACCTGGGACCAACGCTTATGCGTTGGCCCCAGGTGCTTTTGGCGGTGCGCACGGTCTCCGACGGCTGCTGGAAGCGCTGTCGCCCCAACTGCGCGATTACCCCGGCTTGAGCGGCCATCCGGGTTTCGCCGAAGCGTAGAGGTGATGCCCGCGGATGTCTCTCCATACCCACAATCACCTGGGTCATAGCTCAGACTCGCAGCGTCCGGGTCTGGCAATGAAGCTCGAGGCACGAGCCGCATCCGTCCACATCCATCCTTTGCCTATGGTTCAAAGAGGGACATCCATGAATGGAATCGAGGTCTCGGCGCCAGAAGTTCCGGTGGTGGATCGGCGTACGGGATCGGAGCAGCAATACCCGAAGAGAATCCAAGCCGGTAGCGCTAGGCTGGCCACATGATGAGGATTGTTTCAGCTCCGGCGGATCTTGTTGTCGCAACCAATGAAGGCGTAGACGTACGGTTTGCCGGCATCGAAGCGATGGCCGATGTACCGATCGTTTCCGACGAATGGCTGGGACGCGAGGGCGTCAGGATCTGCTTTCAAGGCATTCGCAGCCACGAGACTTGGCAGCGCGACGTTCGCTACGAAGAGCAATTGGCGCAATGGGCCGAGCTGAGGAACCGTGATGGGGAGGAAGCCGCGGGAGACCCGCCATCAATGCCCGGCCAGCTCGATCTTGGTCCGGTTGGAGCGGTCATCTCCGACGACGCGGCGACCACTTACCGGTTGAGTGCCGGACAAGTCGCCGGGAGCGCGGCGGGGTGGGAGGCCTCTTGGGTGTATCTTCCCGAGCCTCCGAAGACAGCTCGGCTCTTAACGCTTGAATTCACTCTTGATAGTCAGCTAACCGGCAAGACATGCCAAGTGCGATTGGACTGACTCGGGAAAGTGCCGGTTTTGGGCTCGGCCCGCGGTCCAGGGGTATCACAAGCGCCGACTTTTGGCCTCTGCCAGTGCTGGGAACGGAGGATTGCCATGCTCAGGGCCGCGAGGTCCAGAGCGGAATGCGGGTCAAGATGTGGACCATATTGCGCGTAGGATACGGATCGTTTCATCTAGCTCAACGGCTTCGCTTTTGCTCGTTTTGACAAGGTGCGTAGCCGCTGAGAGAACAGCGCCAGGGGTGGCCGAGCCATTTGCGCTGACGCGTGTACCACTTCCGATCCGGGTGACGAGGAAGCCTTCGCCCTCAAGGGCCGTATAGGCTTTGGCAACTGTGCCGGGCGCTATGCCTAAGTCATTGGCCAGTTGCCGGACGGAGGGCAGCTTCTGGCCGGCGGATAACAAACCGGAGGTAATGAGCCCGAGAATTTGGTCCCGAATCTGATCGACAATCGGGGTGCCTGATTCGGTGAGGGTGATGATCATGGCCGCGCTGCCTTGCTGGTTTCATGTGTACGCGTGGCGAGTGATCCGATCAAGACTGACCACCACAACACCATGCCGACGATAGACGCAAGGAGCGCAGCCACCTGCAGCACTGGCCCAAGTGCCGCAAAGGAGGTTCCGAACTCCGACCATCCCGTTTGAGAATAGCTGAGCGAGGCCGTGCCTGAGAGGGTTTGCAGGGTGACGCTGAGGTGGAGAAGCACCCCTCCAGTGGCGACAGAGAAGATCTTGCTGCTGCGTACGGCCCTTTGGCCTGCATCGCGTTGTGATTCGCTGGCTAGTGCTGGACGTGAAATCGAGCCAACACCGATCAGTACAGTCATGCAAATGATCGCGATCAAGATCAAACAAGGCGTCGAAAACCACCATCCGTAGATATTCGTGCTCGCGCTGACGCCTTCGGCGGGGTGCATCGTGAACATCACATATCTGCCGCGTTCGTCAGGGCTTGAAGCCAGTCCAGCGAAAAGCGCGATGGCGAACGCCGCAGCCACCACAGCGGCCAGGCAAGCTAGCCAGGCACGAGAAGTGAAAGTCATGAGTGTGCGTGGGGCCAGCGCGGCGGAACCGCTCGGGCCGGATGCAGGCGCGGGAACCACCATGAAGATCAAGGCAACAACGGTCAAGACCAGTGGGGCCAGATAACGGACAAGCTGCACTACCAGGACTGGGTCTTCACCGAGGTTTGCCAGCCTCCACAAGTACAGGGGCCAGGCGGCCAATGCGATGACGCCTCCAAGCGCGAGGACCATTCCGAGGAGAGTGGATCGACGTACGGCTTTGGGCAGGACCAAGTGCGCTCGCCGGCCGAAAAGCGCCATAGCTAACGCAATGAGCAGTGCAACAACAGTTGGGCCTGCCATGTACAGAATCATGATCATTGAATTTGCCTCCCGAAAGTGTACTAGTGCTATGGCACATAAGTGTGCCATAGCGTTAGTACACTTTCTAGGGCTAGCACCATTTGATCCGGGCATCACGCTGCGCCGAGCGCTGGGACACGGAGGAAAATAATGCCCCTCAATGAGAATTCGCTTCAGCTCGAAGTGAAGCGTCTGATCAATCCATCGGGCACGGTCTTAGCGCTGGTCGGCCACCGTCACGACGGTGATCGAATATGGGATCATCGAACTCGCGTCGGTCACTGCCATGACTGCAATTCCAGCCGCGATCCAGCCTTATGCAGCTCAAGGCTGCCGACCATTGTCCGCATCGGAACACGAGTCGTCAATCGGGGATACAGGCTGGGAAACGCTTGGGTTAATCACCGTCAACGCCGGCCGACCCTTGCGTGGGAACGGCTATGATATTCTCCGCGCCCGGGTGCGGCCGGCCAGTTTCTTGCCGTGCGGACGAACCTCAATTGGCTCCGGCTACTGCCCATCCTCGGCGCGTTGGGCGGCAGTCGATTGGTGGAACCTTTCCCACGCCGACTGGCGCGACATCCCCAAGGATTCTCCGATGCTGGCCCAGCTCAGCTTCCGCACCCTGGCGGCAGAGACCCAGTTGCGAAGGTGGCCCTCGACGTCGTCTCGCGCCTTGGCCACACGGGGAAGCTGCCGGAGCAGGTCCGCGTCATTCAAGATGTCCCATGGGGCACGCGCAATCGAGTGCGCCTCGGGATCCGCTTTGTGAAAAAGCCCTAGGGCAGCCTCCGCGCATTGACGGCAGATACCCACCGCTGGCGCTCCCACCAGAACGCCCGTTTCTTCACGCGATCGGAGGCAGAACGAACACATGAACGGTTGGTCGGCACTGGCAATGTCCTTGACGCCGCCGATTTCATTTCCCATGAAACCAGTCTAGGCGAACTTCTTGTTTTGTCAGCCAGTAGCTGACAAGGTGTAAGGAAATACCTGACACGAAGTTTGGGAGCCCATGACCTTTCACGATCCGACCGCGCTAGCCGAGCAAACACCGCCAAGGCTCCCCCGCGCCTTCACCTCTATGATGTCGACCAGCGCCGCGGAGGGTTTTGGCGACGTGCTGGCCCGGACGCTCCTGCCCATCCTGGCGGTCTCCATTTTGGGCTTCGGTACGGGATTTGTGGGGATCCTCAACTCGATCGGGCTGGCTTCGTTCCTTCTGCTAGGCGTGCCGGTTGGCATGCTCATTGACCGGTTGAGGAACCGACATCGGGCCATGCGCGTGGCCACCATTGCCCGGTGCCTGGTACTGCTGGGCCTTTTCGCATCGCTCTATGCCGGTTGGCTTTCGGGTGCCGTGGTCATCGGCGCCGCGGTGGTCATCGGATTCGCAGATGTCGTGTTCACCACCGCCCAAAGCACTGTCATTCCGCGGCTGGTCCAGACCGAACGCTTAAAACACGCGTACTCACGGCTGGCCATCGTCAATCAGACAGCATCCACCGCTGCTGCGGCCACCGGCAGCCTTACCTTGGGATTGCTCGGTATGCCCGGCATGATCTGGGCGGCAATATGCTCCTACGCGGCGTCTGTCCTGTTCCAGCGCGGCATCAAGTTAGATTCAGCCCCTGCCCAGCGAAGTCCGGCACGCCGGGGAAAAGGGAGTTTCCGCGACGGATTCCAGACCTTGCACCGAGTACCTGCCTTATGGGCCTTGACCCAGTCCGGAGCACTGACGAACGCCGGGGTCATGCTGGGTAACACCGTGCTGCCGGTCTTCCTTTTGCGGGACCTCGGCGTTGCACCTGCAGCGTTCGCCGCCCTGGGAATCGTCTCCGCGATCGGCGCCATCCTCGGAGCAGGCCTTTCACCGCGACTTTCGGCGAAATTCGGTCTGAGAACGCTTCGAATCGCGGCAGCGTTCCTTTCGGTTCCCGCTGTAGCCATGGCTATCGCCTGCCAGCAATTGCCCGGCCACGAACTCATCTGGCTATCGGCCCAATCCCTCACATGGAGTTTTCTGGTTTCGATATCCGCAGTTGCCGGGGCGGAAGTCCTGCCACGTAGTGTTCCTGCCGAGGAACTGGCCACCGTGGGCTCGGCCCAACGGACCATCACCCTGGGCATCATGCCTATTGCTGCACTACTGGGCGGAGCAATCGCGGCATTAACCGGGCCCGTCCCGCTGCTGTGCGTCTGGGCGGTGTTGGCGGGAGCCGCCGCGCTACCGATCCTCCGCGAACAGTCCCTGAAGTCGTTTCGCTAGCAGGCAGAGGATGCGGCGCATGAGACCACGCGCCTTCACGGACCGGGAGAGCAGACAGCAAACGAGCTGCCGCGCAGTTGCCTAGCTGATCAGTTCACGGCGAAGAGCGTCGACCAAGACACGTCGATCACGCATAGTCCATCGTCGGTTTCGCGATAAAAGACGTCTCCCGGGTAGTCGGTGCCGGGCACTGCCCCCTCGGGAAGACCTTCTAGATTGATGCTCCACTGAGGGTCGAGCGCCGCTTGATCAACCCAATGCCCGGCGAAGAACTCCTCCGGCTCGCCGGCGGAACGCCCCGACCAGTCGCTGGGCGATCCGAGATCCGCAACGGAATCCTCGCAGACAGTGTCTGGCGTTTCGCCCGAAGCCATATCACTGACAAACTGCTCGGTCGTTTGAATCACCTGGGCACCATCGTTTCCCCAGATGAGGCTGTCAATTGCGCATCCAGTCAATAGCGCCGCGAGCGTACCTACCGAAAGTCCGTAAACGGCTCTGCGAATCCGTGTCATGCTTCAAACCTACCGCCTTGCCTGCCCGTCCTTCGTATGGAAGCCAAACAACGAATGCTATGCCCGGTAATGGTTCCTTCATCGGGCAGGAACTAGGACGAACCGATCGCTTGGGGTCAAGAAAACATCAGCCGCGGGACCTGAAACCTGTGCTGAGGTAGCCTTTCATTAACGTCCACCCGGAGGGTTCGAAAATGCGCATGCGTAGGATTTCTTTAGCAGCCATTGGCATCGGTGGGGTGCTGGCACTCACCGCGTGCTCCGGGCATAGCGGGATTCAGGCACTGGATGAGCAATTCGCTTCCGAGGATGCCCTGCCCGCAGCGGTTGATTTGGGAGATGCCATAGACCGGGAAAGTTCAAGGCACCTGACTACCCACGAACAGGTCCGGTATTTCGTAGCCGCCTCCCCTGATTCCTCGCTAGGCTGCATCATCGTTGTTCCCCCAGGCGCAGATCCCCATTGGTTTTCCGGCTGCAGTTCGCTGGGAGCAACCGACGTGATAATGACCGCGTCGGCTCCACCCAGCGGCCTTGCGGCTTCCCTAGTCAGGGATGACGCTGATACCCGCGAGCTGGAATCCGAAGGATGGATCAGGATTGACGACAATGTCCTCATCCCCAGCCCGTAGCGACGTTCCTTTAACTTCTGCGGCCCCACCGCGACAAGCACAACCGTTGAACGCTTAAAGCACCTGGGACCAACGCATACGCGTTGGTCCCAGGTGCTTTTTGGTGCAGCGAAAAGCTACTCGGCCAAGGTGTGCGACTCTTTGCCGCTGCCCGCGATGACCTCGACCTGCTCATCGGCAGGATCCTGTGCCTGCGCGCCGAGCTTGCCGCGGGTGAGCTTGTGCATGATCAACGCGATGGCGCCGTCGCCGGTCACGTTGGTGGCGGTGCCGAAGCTGTCCAGCGCGATGTAGGCGGCGAACATCAGGCCAACCTCGACCTCGCCGAAGCCGAGCATCTGCGCCAGCAGGCCAGCGGCAGCCGCGATGGCACCGCCGGGAACGCCAGGAGCGGCGATCATCATGACACCGAGCATCAGGATGAATGGCAGGAATGCGCCGAAGGAGACATTGCCGCCGGTGAGCAGCAGCACGGCCAGGGAGAAGCAGGTGATTTTGACCATCGAGCCGGAGAGGTGGATGGTTGCACCCAGTGGCACCACAAAGCCTGCCACCGAATCGGAGACGCCGTTCTTCTTCGCCGAGGCGAGGGTCACCGGAATGGTGGCCGCCGAAGAGGAGGTACCCAGGGCGGTGAAGTATGCGTCACGCATATTCCACAGCGCCTTCAGCGGGTTCTGCCCGGTCATCGAACCGGCCACCGTGTACTGGACCAGCAGCACCACAAGGGTCAGCGCGAAGGAGACCACGGCCACGAGCAGGAACTTGGTCACCACGGTCACGGCCGAGCCGCTGGCCGAGAGGTCAAGGAAGATTCCGAAGATGAACAGCGGCAGTGCCGGGACGATAATGCGGCGGATTACCATCTCGATGATGGTGCGGAATTCGACGGCACCGCGGAAGAGCACGGTGCTGCGGAATGCGGTCAGGCCGATGCCGATCACGAACGCGAGGATCAACGCGCTCATCACACCGATGACTGGTTCCAAAACGATCTCGGTGGCCCCGTCGCCGGCGGATGTCACCAGCGAGATGTAGGCCTCGAACCCGGACCCGGAGTCCTCGCCGAGGGTTTCCACGCCGCCGCCGCTGAGCGAGGCGGTGAACAGCCAGCGGCCCACGAAGTAGGCGAGCAGGCCGGCCAGAACGGTGGAGGAGTAAGCGATCAGCGCCGTCACGCCGAGCCACTTACCGGCACCCTTGCCCAGCTCGGCGATCGCGGGCATCACCAGGCCCAAGATGATCAGCGGCACGATGAAGCTCAGGAATCCCGAGAAGATCGAGTTGTAGGTGAGGAAAGCGCTGCCCAGCCACACCGGCATCACCGGCCCAAGCAGAATACCCAGGACGATAGCAACAAGGATCCACCCAAGCAGTGGGATCTTTTTCAACAGGTTCATGTGCTTCTTTCATGGTGACGAATGATGTGTGACGAGCTGAGGGGCGTCGAGACCACGGGTTTTGTGGCGCACGACATGCATCCACCATGTTATGGCCTGCACTCGGTTCTTAGAAACCATGAGCCAGGTCATATGGATGAGACGTGGCTCAATGCCGCCAACTCTCGCCTTTTGTCCAGAGAATCCCGCGCTTTGGCGAATCCACGCAGCGTTCCGTCTCCGAACAACGGTTAAACGCTAGCGCTCCAGCCCGTGGAGGGACACCAGGTTACCTGCACCGCGTCATATTCTGCCACGGCGCTACCCCCGGCTTTAATGAGAGACACCATCCTATCCGCCCATGACTTGGAGCACCTCGATATGTTTTCCGGGCTCAGCGCCTTCCCGCTCACTCCCCTGGTCGAGGACAGCCTCGACGAGCCACGCTTCACCGCGCTCATCGAGCGGCTATCTGGCAGCGGCGTCGACTCGATCACCGTGCTCGGTTCCACCGGCATGTACGCCTATCTCGATCCCGGCGAGCGCGCCCGGGCAGCCGAGCTGGCGGTGCCTGCCGCCAACGGAACGCCGGTGTACGTGGGCGTCGGTGCGCTGCGCACCTCGCAGGTCTTGGCGAATGTGCGTTCGGCCGAGCTGGCCGGGGCCCAAGGACTGCTCCTGGCGCCGGTCAGTTATCAGCCGCTGACCGAAGATGAGGTGTTCGCCCTGTTTGCCGCGGTCTGCGCGGCGAGCACCCTGCCGGTAATCCTCTATGACAACCCGGGCACCACCCACTTCAGCTTCAGCCTGGAGCTCTACGCGCGCATTGGCGCCCTGCCAAATGTCGCGTCGATCAAGATCCCGCCGCTGCCGGCTAACCCGCAAGCGGCACGCGAGCACGTCGCAGCCATCCGTTCGGTGATCCCGGCGGACGTCACGCTGGGGATTTCGGGAGATGCCGTCGCCGCCGCGGGCCTGGCCGCCGGGTGCGACGGGTGGTACAGCGTGCTCGCCGGAGCCCTGCCGGAGCTGGCGCTGCGGATCTCCAAGCCGGCCAGCGAGTCAGACCATGAGCGTGCGCTCGCCGAATCGGGGCAGCTTGCCAGCCTGTGGGAGTTCTACACCGCCTGCGGCGGCAGCGCCCGCGCCATCGCGGGACTGGCCCGGGAACTCGGCATGGTCTCGGACTCCGCCCTGCCGGCCCCGTTGCACAATCTGAGCGAGGAACTGCGCACCCGGGCCAGGGAGCTGCTGCGGGAACTGGGTAGGATTTAGCTCATGACCCAGCATCCTGCAGATACCCACGACCTGATCCGCGTCCGCCAAGCACGGGAGAACAATCTGCAGGGGGTGGATGCGGACATCCCCAAGCGCCGCATCACCGCTTTTACCGGAGTCTCCGGCTCGGGCAAGTCTTCGCTGGTCTTCGGCACCATTGCCGCGGAGTCGCAGCGGCTGATCAACGAAACCTACACCTCCTTCGTTCAGTCCTTCATGCCCTCGATGCCGCGGCCCGATGTCGAGGTGCTGGAAAACCTGTCGGCGGCGATCGTGGTGGATCAAGAGCGCATGGGGGCGAACTCGCGCTCCACCGTGGGCACCGCCACCGACGCGTACTCGCTGCTGCGCGTGCTCTACTCGCGCTATTCCACGCCGAGCGCCGGTGGGGCCGGAGCGTACTCGTTCAACCTTGGCGAGGGGGCCTGCGCGACCTGCGAGGGATTTGGCACGGAGGCGAGCATCGACCTGGACGAACTGCTCGACTGGGATAAAACGCTGGCCGAGGGAGCCATCACGGCCCCGAACTTCGCCCCGGATTCCTGGCTCTGGCAGACGTTGACCGCGGGCACCGAGCCGGACCTGCAGGTGAAGCTCAAGGACATGCCCAAGGACATGCTGGAGCGGATGCTCTACGCGGAGCCGGGCAAGGTCAAGCTCAACGGGGCGAATATGAGCTACTCCGGGCTGATCACCCGGATCAAGTCCAATTACATCCACTCCGGCCGGGAGATCAAGCAGGCGCATATCCGGGATTGGATCGAGCGGATTTCCACCACCGCACCCTGCGCGGCCTGCAACGGTTCGCGATTGAGCGAGAAGGCGCGCGCCTCGAAGATTGCGGGCCTGGGCATCGCCCAGATGACCGCCATGCAGGTTACCAACCTGCATGCGGAGCTCGTGAAGCTGGTGATCGAGGACGCCGCTCCGCTGCTGGCCAATCTGCGCGCGATTCTCGCCTCCATGATCCAGATCGGCTTGGGCTACATCTCACTGGACCGCCCGGCCGGCACCCTCTCCGGAGGCGAGTCGCAGCGCGTGAAGATGATCCGCCATCTGGGCAGCGCGCTTTCCGATGTCACCTACGTCTTCGACGAACCCACGGTGGGCTTGCACCCGCACGATATCCAGCGCATGAACCACCTGCTGCGCGACCTGCGCGACAAGGGCAATACGGTGCTGGTCGTCGAGCACAAGCCCGAGGTCATCAAGATCGCCGACCATGTGATCGACCTCGGCCCCGGCGCCGGGCTGCACGGCGGCAACATCAGCTACGCGGGCAACCTGGCAGGCCTGCTGGCCAGCGACACGGTGACCGGCAGGCACTTCTCCGCCCGGGTGCCAATGAAGCAAAATGTGCGCAGCGGCCAGGATCCGCTGCAGATCCGCGCGGCCAGCACGCACAACCTGAAGAATATCGACGTGGACATCCCGCGCGGCGTGCTGTGCGCGATCACCGGGGTGGCCGGCTCCGGAAAGTCCACGCTCATCCACAGCACCATCTCCAAGCGCGAGGACGTCGCGGTGGTGGACCAGTCCGCCATTCGCGGCTCCCGGCGCAGCAACCCGGCAACCTACACCTCGATCCTGGATCCGATCCGCGCGGCCTTCGCCAAGGCCAATTCCGTCAAGCCGGCGCTGTTCAGCGCCAATTCGGAAGGGGCCTGCCCGAACTGCAACGGGGTGGGCTTCACCTACACCGATCTGGCCACCATGGCCGGAGTGCAACTGCGCTGCGAGGTCTGCGAAGGCAAGCGCTACACCGCGAAGGTCCTCGAATACCGCTTGGACGGGCTGAACATCGCCGAGGTGCTCAACCTGAGCATCGAACAAGCGTTCGAACAGCTCAAGGTCCCCAAGGCCAAGGCGATGCTCGAACGGCTGAACCAGGTGGGCCTGGGCTACGTCAAGCTCGGCCAACCGCTGAACACCCTCTCCGGCGGCGAACGCCAGCGCCTGAAGCTGGCGATCAACCTGGGCAAGGGGCAGGGAACCTACATCCTGGACGAACCCACCACCGGCCTGCACATGGCGGACGTGGACCGGCTGCTGGGATTACTTGATGAAATGGTGGACGAAGGCAACACGGTGATCGTGATCGAACACCACCTGGCCGTGGTCGCCCACGCGGACTGGGTGATCGACCTGGGCCCGGGCGCCGGCCACGACGGCGGCAGCATCGTCTTCGAAGGGACCCCGGCGCAGCTGGCCGGCTCCGGCACGCTCACCGGCCAGCACCTGGCCGAATACACCGCCGGCTAGCCCATGGACTTCACCCTGCGCGCCCCCGAACCGGCCGATGTCGAGGCCCTTGCCCAGCTGCATACCCGCTGCTGGAAGCAAAGCTACGCCAACCAGCTGCCGGCCGATTACTTCACCCCGGAGCAGCTGGAGTCACGGCGCACCCTCTGGGGGCGTCTGGTCGCCGACCAGAACCCGGCACTGCGCCGGGTCGTGGCCGAGTCGCAAGGAGAACTGGTGGGTTTCGCGCTCGCCGGGCCGGGACTGGATGGCGAAGACCGGCTGCAGCTGTACAGCCTGTACTTGCTGGCCCAATGCCATGGAAGCGGCATCGGGCAGGGGCTCTTGGACGCGGTGCTGGGAGACGAGCCGGCGGTGCTCTGGGTGGCCCGGGGCAATCCACGGGCCACGGCGTTTTATCGGCGCAACGGATTCGCCTTCGATGGGGCCGAAAAAACAGATCCAGGGCTGCCGCAAATGATCGAGTTGCGCATGCTTCGCTGAGCGAATCCGCACGGGCCTACAATGAAGTTCGGTGGGTTGCCCGCCGGTTCGAGTTCTCTGCGTGAGGTGCACTGCGATGGAGGAGAATAAGTCCCGGATCGTTAGGGGCTACCGGCAGGATGCGCAAAGTCTGCACCGCCTGCTGCGCACCGCCAGCCGGGCCGACCTGCGCCGGAGCAGCATCGGCACCGGCTGGAGCAATGAGCAGCTGCTCTTCCACATGGTCTTCGGCTACATGGTAGTCCGCGCGCTGATCCCGCTGGTCCACGTCCTGGTGCGCTGCCCGGCCGGGGTGCAGTCCGGATTCTCCCGGCTGCTGAACGCCACAACCCCGCTGTTTCATCCCGTCAACTACGCCGGCTCCTGCGCGGCGGCGCTGGTGTTCAACCACCGGCGCATGGAGCGCCGGCTGTGGCTGACCATCAATGCCCTGGAGCGGAAGCTGGATCGGGAGAGCCCCGCCGCGCTCTTGCGGCGGGCGGATTTCCCGGAGCGCTGGGACCCGTTTTTCTCCCGATCGATGACGCTATCCGAGATCTACGCCTACCCCAGCCGGCATTTCGCATTCCATGCCCGGCAGCTGAGCCTTCGGCCCTAGCTATTCGCTGGTGAAGATCTTCAAGATCTCCGGGTCGCTGTCGCGCCCCAGCTTCTGGTCGATCCGGAGCGCCAGCTGCGCTTGGCGCATCATGGTCTCGTGCTCGGGGCGCAGCTCCGGATTCAAGCGTATTCCCATCGAGCTAAAGCGCCGCGACTTGCTCAGCGCCAGATCCTTGACCATGTCGTGGATCATCGCCAGATCCTCGGGCTGCACCTTCCAGCGCAATTTGCTCAGCCGTTCCCATTCGCGGCGCTGCTCCTCGTCCAGGCCCTCGGGCATCTCGCCCTGGCCCTGGAGGTGCGCGAGCATGGTGGTGCCCAAATTCTGCTCAACCGTGCTGTCGGCCAGGCAATGGTTGACGGCGTTTTCCACGCGCACCCACCATTGCTCGGCGCTTTTGATTTTAGTCCGGAAGCGCAGGGCCCTGAGCGCCACAAAAGCACCCGCCGCGGCGACCAGGACGGTGAGCAGCGGGGCGAGCAGCAGCAGTCCCGCGACCGGCCCGGAGGTCGAATCCAATCCATACATGATCCGATCCTAACCCGGTGGGCACTTCTTGTGGCTGGCCAGGTCGATTAAATGCGGATCATGATCCGCCAGGGCCCATCAGACCGGCGAGGCTTGGAGCACGGTGCTCAGGCGCTGTTCATTTCAGGGATTCGGCGTACCGCGGCCGACGGCCGAGGTGAAGTAGAAGTCCAGCATCTCGTTCAATGGCTGGGCATTTCCCCGAAGCCGGCTGCGCAACGCGGCGCCTTCCCAGCAATCCACCAAGAGGGTGGCCATGATTCGGGGGTCGGCCCCGGCCGCAACCTCGCCGCGTTCGATAGCCAGCTGAAGGCAGGCCGCGATCCGTTCGGCGATCTGGGTCAGGCATCCGTCGATCTTTTGCCGGAACACCTCGCTGACCCCAGAGAGTTCCTGGCCCAGGCCACCCAGGAGACAGCCCAGATAGCCCTCCTCCCGGTAGCTCTGCTGGGTCAGCTCGAAGAAGGCCCGCACCCGGTCCAGCGGAACACGTTCCTCATTGTTCAGGCATGCGTCGAGACCGTCGTGAACCCCGCGCATATACTGCCCGATGACTTGGAGCGCAAAATCCTCCTTGTCCCGGAAGTGATGGTAGAAGGACCCCTTCGGGGTGCCGGTGGCCGCGAGCAGTGCCTGGATTCCCAGATCGTTGTATCCCTGTTTCAGCAGCATCGGCATCCCCGCATCGAGCAGGAGCTGCTTGGTCGGATGGTGCATTTGAGCAGACGGTGCGGCCACGAGGGGTTAGCCACCGACTTTCTTGATCATATGGTCGATAACCTCGCTGTGCGGCTGCTCCGGACTGAACATGACGATTTGGGCATCTGCATCGACGCGCACGTTGTGGCCCGACGGCCAGTAGAAGAGATCATGGGCGGCGACCGTTTCCTGAGCGCCCAGGGAATCTGTGGTGGTGATCCGGCCTTGCAGCACGTAGCCCCAATGCGGGCATTGGCACAGATCGCCTTCCAGTCCCTCGAACAACGCGGTGGTGTCCACGCCCGCGGCGAGGGTGAAGTATTCACCGCTGATGGACTCGAATCCGCTCCCGTCGCCGAATCCCTTGCGCTGACGGATTACCGCGCCGGGAATTTCCATCCTGACTTCGACATCGCCCCTTGCCACACGCATGATTCTTCTCCCTTGAAGAAATACTGCATCAAATTAGACCGGTCGGTCTATTTCTACTCTACGCTTCACTCCGGCGCTCTCCTAGGGGTAGGAGCCAGATACTTTCTCGGCTTTCCGCGGCCGCCGTTGCGATGCGCACCGGGAACCGCAAGGTGGCCTGCGAGAATCGAGTTTTTATGCACGCCCGCAATTTGCACCGATCGGGGCGAGCGGTGACCGGCCAAGTTCCGAAGCCTGCGAATTTCGCCTCGCCAAGCATGGTTGAATCCCCAGGCCCGCGGATTGGCTCACCGAATCACGCATGGTCTTGGTCGGCAAAATTCTCAATGCACTCTGGCAGCGACGGGAGACAGCAGGAGCGCAACTGGGCTCTGCAAAGTCATTGCAGAGCCCAGTGGCACTCACTTCATGGTGCTGGCGGCTAGATCCGCACCAGCATCTTGCCGGTGTTGGCGCCGCGCATCATGTCCAGGAACGCATCCACGGTGTGCTCGATGCCGTCGACGATGGTCTCGTCGTAGGCGATCTTGCCCGCGGCGAACCAATCCCCCATTTGCTGCCCGAATTCTCCGGACAGGTGCAGGTAGCTGGAGAGGGTGAAGCCCTGCAGCTTGAGCCCGCGGGTGATCAGGTTGGCCATATTGTCCGGGCCGGCGGCTTTTTCGGTGGTGTTGTATCCGGAGATCGCCCCGCACAGTGCGGCGCGTCCACCGTCGTTGAAGGAAGCTAGCGCCGCTTCGAGATGCTCGCCTCCGACGTTGTCGAAGAACACGTCGATTCCCTCGGGAGCGGCGGCGGCCAGCTGGCCGCGCACATCGCCGTCCTTGTAGTTGAACGCCGCGTCGTAGCCGTACTTGCTGGTGAGCAATTCGACCTTCTCGGCGCTGCCGGCAGAACCGATGACCCGCTTGGCTCCGAGCAGCTTGGCGATCTGTCCGGCCGCGGTACCCACGGCACCTGCGGCGCCGGAAATGAAGACCGTCTCCCCGGCCTTCAACGAGGCAATCTCGGTCAGGCCAACATAGGCGGTCAACCCGGTCATCCCAAGGATATGCAGGCGCAATGACAGGGGCATGCCCGGAATCTCGGGAACCTGGCTGAAGCTGGAGGCTTCTTCCTGGACGGTATCGGACCAGCCGTGCTGGTGGAGCACCACCGTTCCGACCGGCAGCTCTTCGGCTGCGGACTCGACGACGCGGCCGATCGCGCCTCCCGTGATCCGTTCGCCAATCCCGTAGGGCGCAACGTAGGAACGCGCGTCGCTCATTCGTCCGCGCATATATGGGTCAACGGATAGGAATTCGTTGCGTACTCGCACCTGGCCGGCACGCAGCGGCCCGAAGGCGCTGGTGGTGACGTTGAAGTTTTCGGCAGTTGGCCAGCCGGTGGGACGGCTAGCTAGCTGGATCTGCGTACTGGTAAATTCGCTCATCCTGATGAGTACCTTTCTGGGGGTGGTTGTCGGGTACGGAAATAACCTAGAGGGCCAGACCGAGGATCATGAAGATCACCGCGAGGAGCGGCAGCACTCCCTGCTTCAGCGCCGCGGAGGCCTTGTCCGGGCTGGAGGTCAGCAGTACCGTGGCGGCAAGCACCATGGAACCGGCACCGGTGAGCACCAAGGTGGCTGCGATCATCGGCTGGCCCATGAGGAAAAGCACCACACCGAGCAAAACCGCGATTCCGAGGAACAGGTTGTAGAAGCCTTGATTGAAGGCCAGTTCCTTGGTGGCCTTCGCTTCCGCCTCGCTGGTTCCAAAAATTGCGCGCGCTCGCGGGGTGGTCCACCACACGGATTCCATCAAGAAGATGTAGACGTGAATGATTGCTGCCAACGCGCCAAGCACGAGTCCGGTAATAACCATGATGGAGGGCTCCCTACGGGCTTAGTGGCCCAAGTTATTTTGTAATGACCATTTCAATATATACTGGAATGGTCGTTACCGAAAGTGGAAAGGTATGTGATGGCAAGAACACTAGCTTTCGACCGCGCGGAAGTCATCGAAAATGCTCGCTCGGTTTTCTGGTCGAAGGGCTTCGAGGCTACCTCGGTGCCCGAGCTCGAAGCCGCCACGGGACTCAGCCGCTCGAGTATCTACAATTCCTTCGGTTCCAAGCGTGGCCTGTTCGATGCGGCTGTCGTCAGCTACCTCGAAGAAATCGTGCGGCCTCGGCTGCTCCCGCTGCTCGCAGACCAGGTTCCGGCCTCGGCGCTCACCGACTACCTGCAGGGGCTCGCCGCCGTTTTTGCCCGCCCAGAATCCCTGCCCGCCGCGCATGGCTGCCTGTTGATCAATACCGCCAGCGCACCTTTGGCCCAGGACTCGAAGATTTCGCGCATCATCGGCGAATACCGCGCCGAGTTGCAGGCCGCGATACTCCGTGGCGTGGCCAGCGCGCTGCCCGAGGCGAGTGCGGAGCGCGCGGGCATGCTGAGCACCGCGATCACCGGCCTTGTGGTCGCATCTTTCGCCCTGGTGCGCATAGCGCCCCAGGAGGCCGTGCGGCTGCTGGCCACGGCAGAACTGCTGCTCGCCGACTGACCTCCGATTAAACGAGCACACCCGCAGATTC
>NZ_NRGV01000046.1:17689-63531 GCF_002332385.1 Glutamicibacter sp. BW80
GAATCTGCGGGTGTGCTCGTGATGCGTGAAGACTAGTGGGTGTCCACTGCCTCGACCTCGGTGCGGTCACCGCTCCACTGCGTGTGGAAGGTGCCTTCCTTGTCGACGCGTCGGTAGGTGTGCGCGCCGAAGTAGTCGCGCAGCCCCTGGGTCAGCGCTGCCGGCAAACGGTCGCGGCGCAGGCCATCGTAGTAGGCAAGCGAGGAGGAGAACAGCGGCGCTGGGATACCCAGCTGCACTGCAACCGAGACCACGCGGCGCCAAGCCGGCACGGCCTTGGCGATTGCCTCGGCGAAGGCCGGAGCGAAGAGCAGGTTGACCGGCTTCTCATCTGCCGAGTAGGCGGCGGTGATGTCCTTGAGCAGGGCGGCACGGATGATGCAGCCTTCGCGCCAGAGCCCGGCGATCTCGTCCATCTTCAGTTCCCAGTTGTACTCATCGGCAGCCGAGGTGAGCATGTCCAGGCCCTGCGCGTAGGAGACCAGCTTCGAGGCGAACAGCGCCTGGCGCACATCCTCGATGAAGTTCTCCGGCAGGGTGACCTCGGTGGTGTTGGCCGCCAGGACTTTCTGGCCCACCGCGCGGATCTCGCGCTGCGAGGACAATGACCGAGCGAAGACCGATTCGGCGATGGCCGAAACCGGCGACCCCATATCCAGGCCGGACTGCACGGTCCAGCGACCGGTGCCCTTCTGGCCTGCTGAGTCTTGGATGACATCGACCAGTGGCTTGCCGGTGGCAGCGTCGGTGTGGCCGAGGACCTCCGCGGTGATCTCGATCAGGAAGCTGGAGAGCTCGCCCTTGTTCCAGTCGGCGAAGATCTCTGCCTGCTTCGCCGGCTCGATGCCAGCGGCATTGCGCATCAGGTCGTAGGCTTCGCCGATGACCTGCATGTCGGCATACTCGATGCCGTTGTGCACCATCTTCACGAAGTGGCCGGCACCGTCGGTGGAGATCCATGCGCAGCATGGAGCGCCATCGTCGGCCTTGGCCGCAATCTTCTCGAGCATCGGGCCCAGAGCCTTGTAGGACTGGGCCGACCCGCCTGGCATGATCGATGGGCCGAGCAGTGCACCCTCTTCGCCACCGGAGACGCCAACGCCAACGAAGTGCAGACCCTTTTCGGTCAGTGCCGCTTCGCGGCGGCGGGTGTCGGTGTAGTGCGAGTTGCCGGCGTCGATGACGATGTCGCCTTCTTCGAGCAAGGGCACCAGCTGATCGATGACCGAATCAACCGGACCGCCGGCCTTCACCATGATCAGCACGCGGCGCGGGGTCTCGAGATTCGCGACCAGCTCTTTGAGCGATTCGGTGCGGATGAAGTCACCTTCATCGCCGTGCGCCTCTAGCAGGGCATCGGTCTTGGCGACCGAGCGGTTGTGCAGGGCGACAGTGTATCCGTTGCGGGCGAAGTTGCGGGCGAGGTTCGCGCCCATCACGGCCAGACCTGTGACACCAATCTGTGCAGGCATAAAAATAAGTCTCCATCAGTTACCGGGGAGTTGTACCGTTTTTTGGAAACCGGGAACTCACGGCCTCCATCACGGCCATGTGACGGGTTCTATTCTACGCGTGCGCACCCATCGATTCCCAGACCTGAACGCTTTTTAAAGCATATTTATTTTTCGCCTCGGCTGTGCCAGCGCATCTTGACCAGCAGATATTGGCTAAACTGACGCCATGGCAACTAGTCTGCACGCTCATGTGGTTGAGCACCTCGGCTCCCGAATCGTCAACGGGCAGATCCCGCGCGGATCGATCATCCTGGCCGCCGAGCTGGAGGCAAAGCTCCAGGTTTCCCGTTCCGTGATCCGTGAAGCGGTGCGCGTTCTAGCGCAGTGCGGCCTAGTCACCAGCACCAAACGCGTAGGCATCAGGGTTCTGGGGCCCGAAGAGTGGAATCCTTACGACACTCAGGTCATCCGCTGGCGCCTGGCGAGCGAGCAACGCGGCGCCCAGCTGCGCTCGCTGACCGAACTGCGCATCTCGGTGGAGCCGATGGCCGCAGAATTAGCCGCAGAGTTTGCCCCCGAAGCGATGCGCAAAGAGCTTCTGCTGATCTCGGCCCAGATGAATCATTACGGACGCCAGGGCGATTTGCGTCGCTTCCTCGAACTGGATATTCGCTTTCATTGCCTGGTGCTCGCCGCCTCGGGCAATGAAATGTTCGCGAATCTGGCCACCCCCATTGCCGCGATCCTGCGCGGACGCACCGAACTGGGCCTGATGCCCGAACGCCCGCATGAGGAGGCCCTGGCCTGGCACCAGTCGGTTGCCGAAAGCATCTCCCATGTGGATGCGCTCGGCGCAAGGCGCAATATGGAAAGCATTATGCGCCGCACGCACAACGAAATCTGCAGCCTGTGGGACGGCGCACCGCGCGTATTCGTCGATCCGAATACGAAAAAATAGCGCCGCGCGACCACGGACCACGACCCGCCCCCGAGTGAGCCCGACACCTTTAATCGCTGGTCAGAGATTTATTCTGCGCTTGCGAGCTGTGGCAGAACACCCGAAAAAACTGTTTTCGATGTGACGTAAGTCAAGTATGGTTAGTGGCACGCGGCGACAGGCCACGAACAATTGCATAGTCTTCCGAACACTCGTGGCCGGTGAATCCCGGAGCACGCTCGGACACCGGTGGGGCTCACTTCGGCCAGCCTCATTCACCCCCGAGCCCCGCCGCGTACGGAAACCTTGGGGCGCAGTTACCGGGCATAACGGTTCCCCGACGAGAAGTGCCTGAGTTGTGCATCGGGCATGAAACTGGTTCAACACGGCGCTCGCTTTCCGCCGTGAACCATGCGCTGAAGGGTAGACCGCTGATGTACTTCCCAGCCGTGGTGGACAACAATTCCACCGATACTCTCGCAGTAGCCAATTCGCCGGTGCTTTGGGCCTGCGCCGTCGGTGTTTTCTTGGTCATCGTGCTCCAGAGCATCATCTACATGAAGGCCGCCAAGATCGCGGCGCCTCATATAGGAATGAGCCAGGCGGAGATCAAGAGAAGCTTTAATGCAGGCGCCATCTCCGCTTTGGGCCCGTCGCTGGCAGTAGTCATGGTGGCGGTCGCCTTGCTCACGGTCTTCGGAACCCCGGCCGTGCTGGTCCGCATTGGGCTGATCGGATCGGTATCCTATGAAACCGCGGCCGCGGCCATCGCGGTGAATTCCACCGGCGCCGAACTCGGTGGCCCCACCTATACCCAAGCGGTCTTCGGTCTGGCGCTCGCGGCCATGAGCCTTGGCGGTGCCATGTGGATGATCGCCACACTGGTGCTCACCCCGCTGCTCAAACGCGGTGATTCGGCGCTGCGCAAGGTCAACCCCGCCATCATGATGATCGTTCCGGGGGCCGCGATGGTCGCCGCCTTTATGGTGCTCGGCATCGGCGAGCTTCCCAAATCCTGGATCCATGTGGTCGCCTTCGGTTCCTCGGCGGTGATCATGACCCTGCTGATGCTCCTCGCCAAACGCGTGGACCGGCCCTGGATCAAAGAATGGGCACTGGGCATCGCCATCATCTTGTCATTGGCCATCACGCACCTCGCTACGCGTGCCTAGCCCACACCGGATTCAAGGAGCACATCATGAGCAATTCCACCGAAATCCACGAGGCGCTCGGAACCTTCGACAAGACCACCTCGCGCTGGGGCCGGATCACCATGATCATTGGCCTCTTTTTCTCCCTCGCGGCCCCAACCTATCTGGTCTTCTTCTCCGGGCTCGATATTGAACTCGCCGGAGTCCTCGCCGCCTTCGCCGCCCTAGCGGCGGTTTTTGGCGTGATCTGGGTCGTTGAACCGCTGACCTATTACCCGATCCTCGGCGCCTCGTCCATGTACCAGGCATTCATGATTGGCAACATCTCCAATAAGCTGCTTCCCGCGGCCATGATCGCCCAGTCGACCATCGGGGTGAGGCCCGGAACCCGCAAGGGCGAGCTGTCCTCGGTCGCTGCCATCTGTGGTGCGGCCGCGGTTCACCTGACCTCATTGTTCATTTTCGTCGGGCTGCTCGGCACCTGGCTGGTCAGCGTGATTCCCGCCGATATCGTGAACACCGTCCAGGTCTACATCCTGCCCACGGTGATGGGTGCGGTTCTCATCCAGGCAATCGTCAGCCAGAAGTCCCCGCGCGCCGCGGTGATCGCGTTGGTGGTCTCGCTGATCGTGGTCTTCGTACTGTCGCCGCTCTCCCCCAAGATGGCGCTGTTCTCCACCGCGATCGCCGTGATCTCCACGGCCGTGCTGGCCTGGGTGCTACGCGACCGCAAGAGCCTGCCGTCCACGGAAGACTCCGAGGGCGAGGTGCCGCCGGAGGGTCCGGTGTATTAGCAACGAGCCGATTCACTGCGGCGGTTCTGCGTGGTTCCGCCGCACCTACTTGTCAAAGGACCAGGAACTCCGATGAGCAACATCCCGCAGCCACTGAAAATGACCGAGGCCATGGCGGCCGATCTGCTCGACACCTACAAGCATTTGCATGGCAGCCCCGAACTTTCAATGCAGGAACAGCAGACCGCCGCGTACCTCGCGGCGCGTTTGGAGGCGCTTGGGCTTGAGGTATTCCGCTGCGGGGGCACCGGGGTGGTGGGGGTACTGCGCAATGGGGCCGGGCCGGTGATCGGGCTGCGCGCGGACACCGATGGGCTGCCCGTCCTGGAGGACACCGGCTTGGATTATGCCAGCCGGGCCAGCGGGGTTTTGGAGGACGGAACCGAAGTTCCGGTGATGCATGCCTGCGGGCACGACACCCACATGGCCACCGCGCTCAAGACCGCCGAGCTTTACGCGCAGGGAACGGAGCATTGGGCCGGTAGCATCGTTTTCATTCTGCAGCCCGGTGAGGAAACGGCCGCCGGAGCCAAGGCCATGGTGGACGACGGCCTGTGGGACAAGGCCCCAAAGCCCGAGGTGATCTACGGGCAGCATGTGATGAACGGGCTGGCCGGAACGATTACCATCATGGAGGGCGCCGCGATGACCACCGCCGATTCCTTCCGGGTCACCGTGTATGGCCAGGGTTCGCACGGTTCGATGCCCGAGCATTCCATCGACCCCATCGTGCTCGGCGCGGCGATGGTGATGCGCTTGCAGACGATTGTCTCGCGGCAGGTGGCCCCGCAGTCCGCCGCAGTGGTGACCGTCGGTTCATTCCATGCGGGGTTGAAGGAAAACGTGATTCCGGACCGGGCGATCTTCACCCTCAACGTGCGCACCTTCGACCCGAAGGTCCGCGAGACGGTCCTTGGCTCGATCCGGCGCATAATCACCATGGAAGCCGGCGCCTCCGGTGCCCCGGAACCACTGATCGAAGACATCTCGCACTTCCCGCCGCTCTACAACGATCCGGCGGAAACCGCGAGGCTCACCGAAGCATTCCACGCCGAATTCGGCGCGGAACGGGTCCTGCCGGGCCAAGCGGTGATGGGAAGCGAGGATTTCGGAGCCCTTGGCGCGGCGATCGGCGTGCCAAGCGTGTTCTGGTATTTCGGTGGAAACAACGCCAAAACTCTGGCCGCCGGAACCCCACCGGCGAACCACTCACCGTTTTTCGCACCGGTGCTCGAACCGACCTTGAGCACCGGAGTACGGGCCGCGGTGCGCGCCCTGTACTCGAAAGTCGGCAAGTAACGGCTGCGGTGGACTTAGCTGCCCGATGACAGGCGACCTACTACCCGGCATTCTTAAACAGCTTGCCTCCCGGAATCCACAGATTCCGGGAGGCAAGCTGTCGCCACATATCCAAGAGGCTAGGCGAACATGCTGGCAATCGCATAGAGCACCATGACCACGGCGAAACCGACGAGCGAGATCAGGGTCTGGCTCACGGTCCACACCCGCAAGGTGGTGGGAACGTCCATTTGGAAGAAGCGGGAGATCAGCCAGAAGCCCGAGTCGTTGACGTGGCTGGCAATGACCGAGCCGGCCGCCAGCGCAAGGACCATCAACACTACCTGCAGCGCGCTGAGCGAGGCGTCGGCCAGCACCGCAGGCTGGACGATAGCAGCCGCGGTGGTCAAGGCAACGGTTGCCGAGCCCTGCGCCACGCGGACGACGGCGGCAATCAGGAAGGCCGCAACGATCAGCGGCAGTCCGACATTCTCCAGCGAGGACGCAATGGCGTCGCCGATTCCGCTGGCGCGCAGGACGCCACCGAACATGCCACCGGCACCGGTGATCAAGATGATCGAGCATACCGGGCCGAGCGCCGAATCGACGATCGTCTCGATCAGGGTCTTGTCCTTGCCCTTGCGGAAACCCAGCAGGTACATCCCGAGCAAGACGGTGATGATCAGCGCGACTGGAGTTTCACCCAGGAGCCGCAACCATTGAACCCAGGTTGCTTCCGGATCAACCACGCCTGCGGAACCGAGCATGTTCAGCCCGGTGTTCAGGAAGATCAAGCCCAGCGGGAGCAGCAGCAAGCTGAAAACGGTTCCGACCGATGGGGAGGATTTGAAGTGGTTCTTGTCCTGGCCGTTGCCCAACGCGGCACCCAAGATATCGGGAACCGGGATGTCGAACTTGCGGCCGACGAACTTGGCGAAGAGGTGCCCGGCAATGTACCAGGCGGGAATCGCAACAACCAGACCCATGATCAGCACAAGACCCACGTTGGCGCCCAGCAGGCCGGAGGCTGCCACCGGACCCGGGTGCGGGGGTACGAAGATGTGCATGGCAGAGAATGCGGCCGCGGCGGGAATACCGTAGAACAGCAGCGATCCGCCGAGGCGGCGAGCCACGGTGAAGATGATCGGCAGCATGACCACGAGGCCCGCGTCGAAGAAGATCGGGAAGCCGAACAGCAGCGAGGCGACGGAGAGCGCCAGCGGCGCACGGTCCTCGCCGAATTTATCGATCAGCCAATTCGTCAGCACCTCGGCGCCACCGCTGGTTTCGAGCATCCGGCCGAGCATTGCACCCAGACCCACGAGGAGGGCCACGCTGGCCAAGGTGCTTCCGAAGCCGCTGGTCATCGTGGAGATGATCGAACCTGCCGGAATACCGGCGGCAACGGCCGTAAGTAGGCTGGTCAGCACCAGCGCCACGAAGGCGTGGACGCGGAATCGGATAATGAGCAGCAGCAGCAACGCGACGGCCGCCACGGCTACTCCAAGGAGGCCTGGGGTTCCCAGCGTCCAGTTCATTTCGAGCTCAGATGTCATTGTCTTCCTTGATCAATGGAGGTTATTAGCGCTTCGGGTCTAGTGCTGGAGTTGGAGCTGCTGGAGCAGATCATTGACGATTTGCTCTGGAGTGTGTGCAATATCCCCGAGGAGCACATGCTCATCGCTGCCTGGTTCTTCAAGCGTAGCCAGCTGGCTGATCAACAGGGAGCTCGGCATGAACTCGTGTTCTCGCGCCGCCATGCGTTCGCCAATCAAGTCCTTGCCACCGGTGAGGTGAACAAAGAGTGTGCTCGGTTCGTGGGATCGAATCAGATCCCGATAAGCCCGCTTGAGTGCAGAACAAGCGATGACCACCGGTGCGCCTGCCGTACGGCTCGACGCCAAGGTGTTGCCGATGATCTGCAGCCATGGGGTGCGGTCTGCATCCTCGAGGGCAATTCCCGCGGCCATTTTGGCGCGATTTTCCTCCGGATGCAGCGCATCCCCATCGATGAATTCCTGCCCTAGGTGAGCGGCGAGAAGGGCTCCAATGGTGGATTTGCCGCTTCCTGAAACGCCCATCACGATGATGGGCAGGTTGTTCAATGTCATTATTCACTCCGTCGTGCGCGAAACATATATCAGCTTTTATTGGCCTTGCTTGATATAAAAGCAGATTTAAACAGACTAGAAGCGCCACCCTCGCGTGTCAAGGAAAAAATCCCTCGAATCCGAGCTCCACAGAGTCCATGCATGTCAGCTCGCGGATCACCGCGAATACTCGTAAACCTTCATGCGGCGGTTGAGAGTTTTCCAAAAATTCTCTTAAAAAATTGCCAAGGTCGTGGAACTCCTACTCAAAGACGGGTAGTGTCACCACCAAGTAGGTCAAACCCGACCACTTCTGATAGTTAGACCATTGGAGAGAACCATGGGATTTATTGGATGGATAGTTCTGGGATTGATTGCCGGAGCTATCGCAAAAGCAATTTTGCCAGGCAAGCAAGGCGGCGGCTGGATCGCAACCTTGGTCCTCGGCGTGATCGGCGCGCTCGTTGGCGGATGGATTGGCAGCGCCATCTTCGGCAAAGGTGTCAACGAGTTCTTCTCGCTTTCAAGCTGGTTGCTCGCTATCGGCGGTGCGCTCCTTGTCCTGGTCATCTGGGGCTTCATCACCAAGAAACGGGCTTGATCAGCTCCCGAGGCGCCTACTCCTCGGGCTTAAGGTCTCAAGGGGCCCGGAAATCGACATTAATCGATTTCCGGGCCCCTTGCCTTGCCATCCGCCGCTAAACCCGCCAGCGTAGTCGCGCGTCCGGCCTAGATGCCTTGCAGGTCTAGACCTTTCCGGCTCTCGACTTACCCTTCTTGCCCGTGTCCGCATGCTTGCATTTCGATCCCGGGTGAATGCTGCCCGCCGCGTATCTGATCTTGATGTTCTCCGGAATCTGCGGCATGGCAGCGACTTTTTTACCGGTTGGCTTGATCGGCTTTACCTTGGCAGCCTTTGGCTCCGGCAACTTCTCAGGACCTTTTTCATGGCATTCTTTTCGGCCTTGGTTACCGGCAAGGCGTATTTTTTCTTCACGCTGATCTGGGTGGCCACATATTGGCACCGGAAGGATTTATTTTTCGGCATCCACTCGGCCGCGTTCTTGCGCCTTTTTGGCGATTTGCCGACGCCGAGGAAGCCATCAGTTTCAACGGTTCGTTGGCTAACGTCTGCCGCTGCGGCTGGGGCAGTTTCTGGCCTCCGGAAATCCACGCATTCTTCAGTGCCGCCACATGATTAATGTCGACCGAAGCTACCGAGCCAATCGCGAGCACGGCTAGAAGACGGCGCAGCATTTGCCTCTCCCATTTGCGCGAGTGAATGACGATGGTTGAGAGGTGATCGGGCTTGCTGATCGGCCACAGCAAGCTTTGACGGAATCTTCAACCACATAGGTAGCTTAACCCGCCAATTCCCCGAGAGCGCTCCGGCACGAGGGCCGGAGGCAGAACCGAAATTGAGCGCCTTGAACGACGAATACCTTTCGTTCACAGACACGTCATCGGTGCATTTGATGCCCAATAGTGTGGAAAACGAAGCTGCTGGTCTCACGTAGACTTCAAGCAACTAGGCACACGTCTTCGACTAGCTAAGGAACCGCATGACAGGCAACTTCTCCGAAGCCAACGAGCCGACCCCGCCGAGGAAACGTCGGGAGCCGACCCCAGGAACCGAACGGACCAGATGGCGCGGTGTCATTCATGCGTGGAGCACCCCGCTGGTCATCATCTTGGGCTTGCTCTTGGTGGTTCTCGCTCAGGGTGCGGCCGCGGAATGGTCTACCGCCGTATTTGTGCTCACCTCGATTACGCTGTTCGCGACATCGGCCATGTACCACCGGGGCAATTGGAGTCCGCAGACCATGGTCTGGTTCCGGCGCGCCGACCACGCGAATATTTTCCTGCTGATCGCCGGTACCTATACTCCGATTGCCATCCAGATCTTGGAGAGGCCGCAAGCCACGTTGACGCTGTCGATCATCTGGGCCGGCGCCGTACTCGGGGTTCTGGTGAAGACCTTTTGGCCATCAGCACCACGCTGGTTCTCCGTAGCGCTCTATATCCTGCTCGGCTGGGGTGCGGTCATGGATATCCCCTCCTATTGGGCAGCGAGCCCTGCGGTTCTGCTGCTCATTCTGGCTGGCGGCTTGTTCTATACCGTGGGTGCGGTGTTCTACGCGATGAAGCGACCGAACCCGATCCCTACGGTCTTCGGATTCCATGAACTATTCCATGCCTGCACGGTCTTGGCCTTCCTCTGCCACTGGACCGCGGTGTTGCTGGTAGTCCGCTAGGGACGCGCAACGAAAAACGGCTTCGATCTTCCACAAGGGAAGATCGAAGCCGTTTGCCTTGGGTCCGTGCCCGAGGGCTAGCGCAGCTTGTAGCGCAAGCGAATGAAGGCCAGGCCGATCAACGAAACCACGGCGATGGCCATGTAGTACAGGCTCGGCGCGTCCAAGGATCCGGTCACGCTGAGCAACCAGGTCAGCACCAGCGGCGCGATTCCGCCGAGCAGGGTCACCCCGACGTTGTAGGTCACCGAGATGCCCGAACCGCGAATGGCTGCCGGGAACAGCGAAGAAATCAAGGCTGGCAACGGTCCGAAGTAGAAGGACATGATCACGCCAAGCAAGGCGATCACCAGGATCATCACCGGGATGCTCGGGTTGCTTGTCATCAGCTTGAACAGCGGCCAGGCGAGCACCAGCGCGCCGACCGCAGCCCAGGTCATGACCTTTGCCGGACCCACCCGGTCAGCGAGGTGCCCGATCAATGGCACGCTGATCAGTGTGATGGTGCCGGCGACAACTCCGCCGAGGAACGCGGCATCGGCTGGGATATTCAGATTCGTCACCGCGAAGGTCGGCATGTACAAGATCATGTACACCGAGATCGTGGCCACGCCGATGGCCGCCGATCCGGCCAGGAGCCGCCCGTAGTGCTGGCTGAACAACTCGCCCAGCGGGGACTTGACCTTCTTGGTGGTGATGAACTCCTCGGTCTCTTCCAGGCGCGCACGAATATACAGTCCCACCGGACCGATGAGCAGGCCTACGAAGAACGGCACACGCCAGCCCCAGCTTTCCAGGGACTCCTGGGACAGCTGGGTGGTCAGCACGTAGCCGAATCCGGAAGCCAAAAGCATCGAGACGCCCTGCGCGGCGACCTGCCACGAAGAGTAGAACGCCTTCTTGTGCGGCGCGCTTTCGATCAGGAATGCCGTGGCGGTGCCGAACTCGCCGCCGGCGGAGAAGCCCTGGATCATACGTGAGAGCAGGATGATCAGCGCGCCCCAGACCCCGACCATCGCATAGGTGGGAGCCACCGCCATGATCAGCGTTCCGACCATCATCAGCATCAAGGTGAGCGTCAGCGCCTTTTTCCGGCCCTTGCGGTCCGCATAGCTGCCGAGCACCATGCCGCCCAGCGGCCGGATGAGGTAGGAGATGGCGAAGGTCGCAAAGGTCAGGATCAGCGCGAAGCTCGCATTGGACTCCGGGTAGAACAGCTTGGCGATGGTGGTGGCGAAGGTGGCGTAGACAATGATGTCGAACCACTCAAGGGCGGCGCCAATGGAGGAGGAAATAACCGCCTTGCGGGCTACGGCCAGCTGCTGCGGGGTAGCTATCTGTTCGCTGGTGCTCATGCGGACAGCTCTTCGGCCAGACGCAGAATGAAGTTCTCGCAGTCAACGAGCTGCTGCAGTTCGATGAACTCATCCGGGGCGTGCGCCTGCGCGATGTCGCCCGGGCCGCAGACGACGGTGGGGATTCCGGCGGCGGAGAACAGGCCGGCTTCGGTACCGTAGGTGACCTTTTCGTCGGTGGCGATCGCACCGCAGGCGGCGCTGAGGCCAACGATCTCGGCGTCCTGGACGGTTTCCAGTCCCGGGGCGCCGGCAATCTGCTCGAACTCCACCGAACCTGCCGAGTTGACCTGTTGCATCTGCGCTTCGAGCTCGCTTGCGTAGTCGCGGAAACGCTGAATCAGCGCTGCGCGATCCACGACCGCCAGCGAACGGAATTCAAAGTGCACCACGCATAGCGAAGGGATCGTGTTCACCGCGATGCCCCCGTCGATGCGGTTCACGTTCATGGTGGTGGTCGGCTCGATGAAGGCGGCATCCGACGGGCCGTCGGTGCGCAGTTCCTTGGAGACCTCTTCGACGAAGCTGGCGAAGCGCAGCGCGTAGGAGATCGCATTCAGGCCCTCGCCTGGCAGCGAGGAGTGCGCCGCGACGCCGTTGAACGCCACTCGGAAAACGTTCATGGACTTGTGCCCGCGAATGGCGCGCATGCTGCTCGGCTCCCCCACGATCGCTCCGCGCGGGGCGAGTTCCTGGCGGGTGATCTCCTCCACCAGGCTGACCGCACCCACGCAGCCGACCTCCTCGTCATAGGACAAGGCCAGGTGGATCGGCTCGGCTAGCTTCGCGGCCGTCAGCTCGGGAAGCTTGGCCAGGATGACGCCGATGAAACCCTTCATATCGCAGGTGCCCCGGCCGTAGAGCTTGCCGTCGCGGACCTGGGCGCTGAATGGTTCGCTGGACCAGTCCTGCCCGTCGACCGGGACCACGTCGGTGTGTCCGGACAGCACGATGCCTCCGGTACGCGATCCGTCGGCCGCCGGGATGGTGGCCAGCAGGTTCGCCTTGCTGCCATCTTCGTTGTGGATGAGCTGCGAGCTGATGCCGGCCGCGTCGAGCTTGCCGACCACCAGGTCGATCAGTGGCAGGTTGCTGTCGCGGCTGGTGGTATCGAGGCTGATCAGTTCGTTGATCTGCGCCATGGTCGCTTCGGCTGGTGAAGCCATAATGAACTCCCGGTCTTCGTGGTAACTACGATCTGCCAATGCTTTCACACCAAGTCACCGCCGCAAAGAAGATTTCAGACTATGGCCAACACCTAGCGGGCCGATGCCCCGCCAGGTGGCCTCAGTCCAGCCCTGCGCCGCGCAGGTAAGTGGTGATGAGTGTGGCGAAGACTTGGTCCTGGTCCACGCTCGCCGGACCTTGGGCGAGCGACTCGGCCAGCAGCGGGTACTTGCCCGTCCCCAGGGCGGAGATCAGTGCTGCTGCGCCCTTCCCGTCGCCGTCGCCCGCCGGTTCGCCTTGTTCGTTCTGCACGAAGGCCGAGGTGATGGCGGTCAGCATGGCGATGGTTTGAAGTTTTGCGGCCCCGGTGAGCGCGGTGAATTGCAGCGCCGCCAGTCCGCGCTCCAGATACGCCAGCGTGTGCGGCCCCAGCGCGCGCTTGGCCAGCAGCAGCGGCGCCACCCACGGATGCCGGTGCATGATGTTCCGCCCCTGCCTGGCCAGGGCGAGCAGCTGCTCGCTGGCGCTACCGTCCGGGCCATTGAGCTCATAGCCTGAAGTCACCTGGTCGATCATGAGATCCACCAATTCCTCAACGGAGTCCACATAGCGATAGAGCGAGGCCGCGCCCGAACCTATTTCAGCGGCTACCCCGCGGACGGAGACCGCGCCGATCCCCTCCCGATCTGCCAGCTCCACGGCCGCCTGGGCAATCTTTTCGCGCGAGTGCTGGGGCTTCGGGCCGGTGCTGCGCCGGGCGCAGGCCCCAACGGTGGCCGGTTGCTTTTGCTTCACTACGGTGTTCCTCCCAATTGCGCCTTGGCTGGTGTAATCCCTTGCTTCCATTTGACTATATACTTAATTGCGAACGTTGATCGCAATTAAGTATCGAGGCAGAAAAATGCGTGTACTCATGGTGACCCCAGGCACTCGGGGCGACGTGGCTCCGATGGCCGGGCTGGGCAAAAAACTGCAGGAGCACGGCTTTGCGGTGTCCATTGCCGCCAACGCCGCGCATGCACCGCTGATCACCGCGGCCGGATGCAACTATCACGAGCTGCCCGGTGACATGAGTGCGCTAGTCAGCCCCGCCGCCCCGGGGGCCAAACCGAGCGCCAGCCAATTGTCCTGGTACATGCGCGAGCTCGGGACCTATTTCGACTCGGCGGCCACCGGCACGCTCGAAGCGGCCGAACAGGGCGCGGATGTGATCATCGCAAATTCGGTCGCCCCCTACGCCTATGATGTCGCCGAAGCCTTCGGCATCCCGGTGATCGGCGCTCATCTACAGCCCAACGAGCCCAGCGCGGCCTATGCGCCGATGGTCCTAGGCACCGCACGCAGCTTCGGCGCCCTGGGAAACAAGGCCTTGGGTTCCCTCATCGGCTCCGGCAAAGCACCGTACGACGCCCCGCTGGCACGGATCCGCGCCGCCCTCGGACTGCCCAAACGCACCCGGGCCTCCGGCGAACGCCAACGCAGGCGTGCCAACGCCCCGGTATTGCATGGCTTCAGCTCATCGATCGTCCCGCGCCCCGCGGACTGGCGCTCGGGCTTGAGCAACTGCGGGTATTGGTGGCCGGCAAGCGATGAAGCTTGGACGCCACCTTCCGCGCTGGCCGACTTCCTCGCCGAGGGCCCGGCTCCGATCTTCATCGGCTTCGGCAGTACCGAGGCGCTGGATCCGGAGTTCATGCTCGACGTGGCGCGTCGCAGCGGCCGGCGGGCGATCTTGCAGGGTGCCCCAGAAATCAGCGAGCCGGGCATTCTCGGGATCGGAGCTGCCCCGCACCAGTGGCTGTTCCCGCAGATGGCCGCGGTGATCCACCATGCCGGGGCAGGCACGACGGCCGCAGGCTTGCGCGCCGGAGTCCCCACGATCGCGGTGCCAATTTTCACCGACCAGCCCTTCTGGGCCGCCCGGGTACACGCGCTAGGCGCGGGCGTGGAGCCGGTGAAGTACAAGGATCTGAGCGTCGACCGGCTGGCTTCCGCCATAGATCAGACGCTGTCCACGGACCACTACGCCGCCAACGCCTCGCGCATCGCTCGGCTGCTGGCCGAGGAAGAAGACAGCTCGCTGCCGGTGGCCAGGGCCCTTCGCGAGGCCGCAGCGGCTCGCTAGGAACGCCGCCGCAATCGCATTGGACCCCGGACGCGCCAACGGCACCCATCGAATAATCGATGAGTGCCGTTGGCCAAAAATCGTTTACTTGTTCAGATCGTCGCGGACATCCTTGGCGGCGTCCTTCACGGCTTCGCCAGCCTGCTTGGCCTTGGCAGCTGCCTGGTCTTTGACACCTTCAGCTTGCAGGTTCTCATTGTTGGTTGCGTCGCCTACGGACTCTTTGACCTTGCCGGAGGCTTCCTGCGCCTTGTTTTTGAACTTATCGCCCAAACCCATTGGATGTTCTCCTATCAATTGATCGAACAACTTACTTTTCCGACGCTACCTGCCAAGGCCTAGTGCGAACTGTCCGGAACCTTGGCGTTGGCTGACAGTTCCGCTAAGGCGTTGTTGCCAGCAGTGCACGAAGCTGCTGCTTGTAGTTTTCGAAGGCCGCGCGGCCCTTGCTCGTGAGCGCAATGTAGGTGACCGGCGATCGCCCCTCGAGGATCTTCTCCACGCTCACGTACTGGCTGTCCTCCAGCTTGCGCAGGTGCGTCGCCAAGTTCCCCGAGGTCATTCCCAGCAGCCCCTGGAGTTTGGGGAAGGACATGCTGTCGCCTGCGCGCAGGGCATCGAGCACGGTGATGGTGCGCAGTCTTGCCTGCGCATGGATCACCGGGTCAAGCTCTTGCATGCCCACCGCGAACCACCTCGCCCGAAACCAATGCGGGCCGAGCTCCATGCAGCAGCCCCAGGGCGATCAGCCCAAGTCCGCCGAGCACACCGGCCAAGAGGTTATAGGGGGCTGGCACCGCCAGCGAGATGAGCCCGACGAGAAGAATCCACGCGCCGAAGATCAATTGGGTCCGATCATTCCAGATCAGCGATCCGGCGACCACCAGCACACCGACCACCAGGCACAGGGCCGCCAGCGAGAAGGCCAGCAAGCCCATGGCGTCGAGCCCCGAGGCATGCAGGCGCCACCCGAGCAGTCCGGCGAAGATCATGCCCAGGGTGAAGGTATTTCCGTAGATCGCGCCTTCGACCATCGAAGGACCCTTGGTGCCCACCGCGCGCTTGGCCGAGTGAACGGCCGAGAATACGATGGCAAGCACGAAGGCGATCACCGCGATACCGACCCCGAGCAACCTGGGCAGCAACGGTGCGCCGAGCGGTGCGAACGTGAAGAAGATCGCCAGGAAGGCGATAACCCACCCGGTCCCCCAGAGCGAAAAGAGCAAGCGCTGATCCGGGCTCAGGGCCTCGCGTGTTTGCCGCGCGTCGACCTCGATGCCCTGCAGGATCCGGGCCGGATCCACCTCATGCCCATTCTTGTTGTCCATGGCGTTACCTCTCCCTCGCCGAGCCGTCCGCGCAATCCACAAAGTAGTTCGCGGTGGAAAGCACTTTGCATTACAAAGTTAAAGATAGCACTCGCCCACCCGATAGTGAAGAGACCATTTCCGCAAAGCCCGGCGCCGGCCAACCAGGTTTTCCCGAACCCCCTGGAACACACAGGTCACAGGCCCTCAGAGACGGTTTTGACCTAGTGAAAATGCAGCGGAACATATGCACAGCCAGCGCGTTCTGGGCGCAGGTCCGCTTCGCGCACGGTGATCTTCGTCAACGGCGGCAAGCCGGCGATCGGAGCACGCCGGCCCGGTTTCCTCGGTATCATTGGAACTATCGAACTTCGCAGCAGTTCTGCTCGTGCGCGGTTGCCAATCGGGTGAGCACCACGAAACGACGAGGTGGATTCTTATCTCTCACGCACCCAATGCTGCCGATCAATTGATCTCCTGGGAACACCAGAGTGTGCGCACCACGGCCACTTGGTGGTCGGCTAATGCGCGCTCGGCGCCCAAGGATCTAGTTGTCGTCGACGATCGGCTCACCGCGGATGCGGCCATGAGATACGCCGCCCGGGGCACCGCAATGCTGTGGCTCGGCGACTTCCACAATGCCAAGCAGCTGCTCGCGGCCATCGATCGCCGCCTGGCCAAGACTGGCAAGGCCTCCCGCAAGCAGCTGACCGACGCCGAGAAGTTCTATGCCATCCGGCAATCCCGCGCCCAGCGCTCACGGATGATGTCCCTGCTCCTGGTTCCGCTGAATTTCGACACCCCCGGAGGCACCGCGACGCTGCCGCTGTCCCGGGCCCCGCTGGTCGGTGCCGCGGTGGCCTTTGGCTACGCGCAGCAGGCGCAGCCCGCTTCGGGCCACGCGGTAGTCAGCCTGCAGGAACTGACCGGCATGCTCGGCGCCTACCAGTGGTTCCTCAACGGGGTTGACGTTCCCGCACTGGGAGCCAAGATCCACCCCCACTACGGCACCTTCCTGCCCACCCGCCACGAGTATGTTGATCTGGTGGCCAAGGCGCCGCTCAATACCAAGGAGCTGGCCTTCGACATCGGCACCGGCACCGGGGTGCTGGCCGCCGTGCTGGTGGCCCGCGGGATGAAAAGCGTGCTCGGCACGGACATCCATCAGCGCGCGGTGGATTGCGCGAACGATAATTTTGCGCGCTTGGGCCTCCAAGACGCTGCGCGAGCCGAGCTGACCAGCATGTTCCCCGCGGGCAAGGCCCCCTTGGTGATCTGCAATCCGCCGTGGCTGCCCGGGAGCGCGCCAAGCTCGCTGGACGCGGCGGTCTACGATCCGGGAAGCAAAATGCTGCTGCAGTTCCTGCGCGGATTGCCCGAACACCTGACCGCGGATGGCGAGGGCTGGTTGATCATCTCGGACCTCGCCGAGCTGCTCGGCCTGCGCACCCGTGAGCTGTTGCTGGAAGCCATCGATCATGCGGGCCTGGAGATCATCGACCGGCTCGACACCTCACCAACCCACGCCCGGGCCAAGGACCACTCGGACGTTCTGCACGCGGCACGCTCGCGGGAAGTCACCTCGTTGTGGCGGCTGCAAGCCAAACGCTAAGACACAACTATGCGCTGCGTCCAAGCACGGCGACCAGGAAGTCGTCGGCCGCCCGATGCATATTCCAGCTGGAGTAGCGCTGCTGCAGCTCGAGTCCGGCCTGCGCGGCATCCGCTTCGAACTCGGCGAAATCGTAGCCCCGCCCGGAACCGAAGCCGACAACGAGCCGGCCTTCCGACGCCAAATGCCCGCGCAGCCGTTGCAACGCAGGCAGCCGCTCAGTCTGGGCAAGGAAGGTCAGGACATTTCCGGCACAGACGATGAGGTCGAATTCTTGGGCCGCGCCGGACTCGTCGTCCAACGTGAACGTGGCAAGGTTTCCGGCGTGCCACTGCGCTGCCGGGTAGTCCTCGCGGGCCACCGAGATGAGGTGCTCATCCAGATCGACGCCGACTACTTGGTGTCCGCGCTCGGCAAGCCAGCCGCCGATGCGACCGGTACCGCAGCCGGCATCGAGTATCCGGCTCCCCCGCTCGGCCATGGCATCAATCGTTCGGGCTTCACCGAAGATATCGTTGCCCTCGGCGACAATTTTCCGCCACCGCTGAGCATAGTTCTGGGCATGGTCGGGATTGGCGCGCACCGCGGCGAGCCATACGTTTTCTTCGGGAGCACTCATGCCTCCAGTTTCCCACGCCGGCGTGCACAAGCACCATTCACGATGCCGCGGCCATGGGTATTTTTACCCATGAGCCCGCGTCGCGAAGTTGCGTGAATCGCCCGACGCGGACCTGGCCGCTGGCTGCGTAAGGTGAAATCCATGATCGGTTCGGGGGCTTCCCGGCACCGTAAACCAGCGAAGTCTTCGCTGATTTCCATGGCTCGCATGGAGGATGTCATGTCCAACCACAAGCAGGAAAAATCAACACCCACCCAGCCGGTGCGCAACGTCGACACACTGGTCATCGGCGCCGGCCAGGCCGGGCTCTCCGCGGCCCAGCAGCTCAAGGAACGCGGCGGAGACTGCCTCGTGCTGGAAGCCGGGGAACGGATCGGCGACCAGTGGCGCCACCAGTACGATACGCTGCGCTTGTATACCACCAATCGGGTCAACCATCTGCCCGGGATGAAGTTCCCCGGCGAACCCCGCGGCTTTGCCAGCAAGGACGAACTGGCCGACTTCCTGGAGCACTATGCGGCCAGCTTCGAGCTGCCGGTGCTCTGCCGGGCGCGGGTCAGCTCGCTCACCGGGCACGGGCAGCGGTTCGTGGCACAAACCGCTGCGGGAGAAATCCACGCCCAGCAGGTAGTGATCGCCACCAGCCCCTTCGGCCAGCTGCCGGCCATCCCGCAGCTGGCCGATGAGCTCGACGAACAGATCCTGCAATTGCACTCCAGCGAATACCGCCGCCCGGGACAGCTCAAGCCCGGCCCGGTGCTGGTGGTCGGCGCCTCGCACTCGGGCTGCGATATCGCTTGGGAAGTTGCCCAGCGGCACCCGACGATGTTGAGCGGGCGCGACACCGGTGAGGTCCCGGTGCCCTGGGGCAGCCCGCTGATCCACCTGGTCGTTCCGCTGGTGATGTTCGCCCACACCTATCTGGAAACGCGCAGCACCCCCTTCGGCCGGCGCAAGCGCCTCGAGGTTCTGGAGCACGGGGCGCCGCGGCTCCGGGTGAAGCGCGCGGATCTGGCCGCCAAGGGCGTGAAATGGCACGAGCAGCGAGTCACCGGGGTTCGCAACGGCCAGCCGGTGCTTGCCGACGGCACCGTGCTGGAGGTGGACAACGTCATTTGGGCCACCGGCTTCCGCCACGACTACTCCTGGCTGAAATTGCCGGTGCTCGATGAATCCGGCTGGCCGCGCGAATACCGCGGCGTCGCCCAGGATGTGCCGGGGCTGTACTTCTGCGGACTGGCCTTCCAGCACTCGGAGGCTTCGATGAACCTCTTCGGGGTGGGGCGCGATGCCGCCTACGTCGCACGGCAGATCATCCCCCGCGCATCGAGCCCGCGCAAGGCCGCGGACACCGAGCGGATGATTGCATAGCAAATTCCATGGGCGTAGCCTCGCAAGTGAGGCTACGCCCATGGATAATCCCGAATCTGACCCAGCGCACCAACCGGAGCATCAGGATCTGCAGCCCGAGCAGCTGATGGCCCGAGGCACGCACGCCCATTTGACCGGCGAATCCGCCCGCGGTCTTGACCTGCTGCACCAGGCATTCGTGAAGTTCGGCGAGCAGCATCAACCGGCGCAGGCATTGCAGGCGGCCTTCAGGATCACCATGGTCTATGGCACCAGCGGACAGCCCGCGCTGTTTAATGGCTGGTTGGCTCGCTCGCGCTCCCTGCTGGCCGAGCATGGATCCGCCGCCGACGGCTTACCACCAGCGCTTGAGGTGGCCGCCGGGTACCACGGGGTGCTGCAGCTGCATCAAGCGCTGCTGAGCGGCGGATTTGCCGTCGTGACGCAACAAGCCGCCGAAATCCTGCGGCTCGGACGCATTCACCACAACGCGGACCTGCAGGCGCTGGCCCTGGTTGCCAGCGGCCGCTCAAGCATCTACGCCGGGCGGGTGCCGGCCGGCCTCGACATGCTCGACGAGGCCATGGCCCTGGTCCTGGCCGGGGAATGCGAGGCCATACCCACCGGTCTTGTCTGGTGCGCCGCCATCGAAGCCTGCCAGGAAATCGGCGCCATCGACCGGGTATCCCAATGGACCGAGGCACTGGCCAGCTGGCGGGCGGAGCGCCCGCAGATTACCGCTTTCGGCGGGGAATGCTCGCTGCACACCGGGCAGATCCTGGCCTTGCGCGGTTCCTGGGGTGCGGCCATCGACGAGTTCACCACCTCTTGCCAACGTTTCGAGCTCCGCTCCCAGCCCTATTCCGCAGGGGTTGCGCAGCGCGAACGCGGGGATCTGCTGCGCATCCAAGGTGATTTCAGCGCCTCCGATGAGGCCTACCAGGCTGCGGCGGAGTATGGCTGCGACCCGCAGCCGGGACTAGCACTGCTGTGGTTGGCCAATGGCTCAACCGAAGCTGCCCTGGCCGCCATCCGCCGGTGCCTGGATGAGCGCCAATTGCCCGCCCAACGCCTCGCGCTCCTGCCGGCCGGCATCGAGATCGAGCTGCGACTGGGCACCCGGGACGCGGCGGAGCGGTTGCTGAGCGAGCTGGACGGACAGGCCGATGCCACCGGTTGCCTGATCACCCTGGCCGCGGCCGCCTATGCCCACGCCGATCTGGAGCTCTCCAAGGACGATGCCCACGGAGCTCTGCCCTATGCTCGCAAGGCGGTGCAGGACTTCGGGCAGATCCGCGCACCCTATCTCTGCGCTCGCTCCCGGGTCCTGTTGGCCCGCTCCCTGCTCGCGGTCGGCGACACCCGCAGCTTTCATGCGGAGATGCAGGCCGCCACGGCCACCTTCGAGCAGTTGGGCGCCACTCCGCAAGGCGCCGCGGCCCAGTCGCTGCTGCAGGCGGTCGGCCACGCCGAACCCGCTCCGGGCGGGCTGACCGCTCGCGAGGTCCAAGTGCTGCAGTTGGTGTCCGCCGGGCACAGCAACCGGCAGATTGCCCAGGAACTCTATCTGAGCGAAAAGACAGTTGCGCGGCACCTGAGCAATATCTTCACCAAGATCCAGGTGCCATCGCGCACCGCGGCCGCGGCCTGGGCCTACGAACACGCTCTGGCTTGAAATCGCTCAGGTACGCCTCCGGGCCGGTGCCTCGCGTGGGCCCGGGCCCGTACTTGGATGCTCCGGGCATGGCGAGCAATGCGGCCTCATATCGAGCTCCCTCGTTTTAATCTATGGAGATAGCCCGGGCGCACCCGTGCGCTCTGTGCCTGCCCAACTGGGACTTGCCTCGTGGATAAATCGCATGGCTAATCGGCAAAGCCTCAACTGGCCAAATTTTCGGGCGAAGTAAATGTGCGTGCACTACCGCCCCACCTTCTGGGCAGCCAGATGCAGCGCAACTATGGCCCGAGCAATCGCCAGTCTCCCGAAAGTTGGCTTCTTTCCGCCGGGCTCAATGCACCATACAGGCCCAATGGTTTTCGTTGTCGGGCCCTTATTCGACCAGTCTGGGCATTCGCATGCCGTGGCTATGGCAGTCTGGTCAGGCCGGATCGTCCCGTTTCGCAATCAAATACGAGAAAACCCGCTTCATCCAGCCTGATTAGACTAGATGAAGCGGGTTTCGCTTGGTGGGCCCTACCGGGATCGAACCGATGACATTCACGGTGTAAACGTGACGCTCTACCAGCTGAGCTAAAGGCCCTGACCATTGCTGAACGAAGAATCTCCTTCGCGCCAACAGAGAATAACTTTACTTGCGATTCCCTATCCGCGCAAATCAGCAGGGCGTGACGTGCGTCTCCCACTTCACGGCTCGGTCCAAGCTCACCCAGATTGCGCCACGACTGGAAGCGTTAAAACCAGGCCTGCGCAAGGAGCTGCAGGGAACGATCACGCACAGCTGGATCGAAGGCGTAGGTCGTCGTAATGAGTTCATCCGCACCGGTTCGCTGCACAAACGCATCCAGCTCAGCTTTCACCGTCGAGGCAGCGCCCACCGCCTTGATCTTCAGCATCGGGTTTCTCATGGCGCCGTGGCTTGCCAGCGTCGCTGGGTCCACCGGAGGCTGCAGCTTGCGCGATTGTCCGTGCTGAATATCTTGGAACATCTGCTCTATCACCGTGAATTCTCGCGCCGCTTCCTCATCGGTGTCCGCGACCATCACGTTGATGCCAGCCATCACGTAGGGCTTTTCAATCTGAGCCGTCACCGACTGCGGATTGAATGCCTCTCGGTAGACTTTCAGCGCGTGGTCAACTTGTTCCGGAGCGAAGTGCGAGGCGATCGAAAATGGCAGACCCAACTGACCGGCAATAGAGGCACCATTAACCGTGGAGCCAAGCACCCAAATCGGCACGTTCATGCCGGCTGACACCGCAGAGACGATCGGCATGCTGTGGGCCGTGCCGGTTTCCCCGAACCAGCCCTGCAGGTCATAAATGCTCCGCGCAAACTCTTGCGGATCAGCCGAGGAACGACTGAGCGCCTGCGCGGTCATACCGTCTGTTCCTGGTGCGCGGCCAAGACCCAGATCGATCCGATCACCGTGCATGTTAGCCAAGGTTCCATACTGCTCAGCGACCATCAGCGGAGAGTGGTTGGGCAGCATCACGCCACCAGAGCCCACTCGAATCCTCTCGGTGACCGAGGCCGCCTGCGAGATGAGCAACGCCGTGGCGCTCGAGGCAAGACTTGAGGTGTTGTGATGTTCGGCAAACCACAGCCGATGGTACCCAAGTTCATCTGCCAGCCGGGCGGTCTTCATCGAAGCGGCGATCCCCTCGCGAGCTGTGGAGCCGTCAGAGATGGAGGCAAGATCAAGAATGCTCAACGGAACAGGCAAATCGTTTCCTAAAGTTAGAATTTTTGCAGTATTTTCTTCGCAAAACGGAATTTCGTCGCTTTAAGCAGTAACCACGCTGAGCGCATTCCTATTCCAATGCCCTCCGGCTCACAGGCGCTTTCGGCAGCAGGACACCGATCACGATCGCCTTTCCCCGGCATCCGTACCGTCCACGGAGAACAGCCGTCCGCTGAAGATCCTCGTTCTATGAAATCAACACTCTCCGGTGAACCCCGTGCCATTCAAACGATATGCATTACTTTGGGTTGCGCCACGACACCGCAGGACCCTACAAGTCGATTCTGATCAACAACTTGGTCGGGTGTTGATGTCTTTGTGGAACGCCGTGTCTACTTTCGAACCCTGATGACGCACATCGCTGAGGAATTAATCGACAACGTCTAGATGGTTCTTTGGATTGGCAGTCGAGGGATCTTGGGCTTCGTCATCACTTCTGCCGAACCTCTCGATGATCTACTGCAGGCAATCAAGGGTTAAGTGCCAAAAGGGGGTGCGGAAGTCACCCAAAACACATGAGCACCAGGACTAACACTGCCAACATATGCTCTACGATCTTGCTGCATGAAAACAGCGACCCACCCTGAGGGGCGAGCCGCTGAATCGTGTTTTCAAAATCGGTTAAATGCCGTTTTGAACTATGAAATTTTGGTGGGCCCTACCGGGATCGAACCGATGACATTCACGGTGTAAACGTGACGCTCTACCAGCTGAGCTAAAGGCCCAAATCTCTATGCTGTCTTGCGTTTATCCAAGCCAACGAGAGATAAATTTACCGGCATTTTCCTCACCGTGCAAATCGAGGGAAGCCGGCGAGCAACGTCACCGCGACCTCTTGACCGCCTCGAAGTAGCTTTCCAGACGGCGCGGTTCGGTCATCGAGCTGGTCATCACATCTTGCACGACGCCGTTCACCAGATAGAGAGTCAGGCGTGTTGCCACGCCCTTTTCTTCGTCAAAGGCTCCAGCCAGCCGGGCAACCGCCCCATGGGGCCAGAAGTCGGCGAGCAGGTCGAATTCGATTCCAAGCTGCTCGGCGTAGGTGCGCAGCGCAAACTTGTGATCCACCGAGATTGCCACCACTCGCACCTGCCGATCGAGGAACGTTTGGTGGTGTTCTTGGATTTCTGCCAGTTCGGATCCACAGACGCGGGAAAATGCCCACGGATAAAAAACCACCAGCACCCGGCCCGAAGCGAGCTGGGTGCTGGTGATCGTTTCGCCGTACTGATTTTCCAGCGAGAAATCGAACAGGCGTGAACCTGTTTCGATCATTAGTTCTTCTTGCGTGGTGCCAGGCGGATGGCGGACCAATCCTCGGAGACACCCTCGGTTGTAGTTACATGAAGCCCCGCGGTGGGAGCATCCTGTTGAATCTGGGTTGGGGACACATGTCCGGCCCGACCCTGCTTAGGGGTTAGCAGCCAAACAATGCCACCTTCATCAAGGCAATCCAATGAATCCATTAGGGCGTCGACTAAGTCACCATCGCCGTCGCGCCACCAGAAAATGACTGAATCGACTACGTCGTGGTCGTCTTCGGTGAGCAATTCTGAACCGGTCAGGTCCTCGATAGCATCGCGAAGATCGAAGTCCACGTCTTCGTCATAGCCCAGTTCCTGAATAAGGTCTTCATCTTTGAAACCCATAATCTTAGCGGGTTCCAGGTTTGCCGATACGGCGTCGCTCACTTCATTTCCTCCTGCTGCTACAAAGCGTTACTAACAACAAAACACTCTTTTGCTGTCCCATTCAAGCGCTAACGACGTAACACGCCGGTAATTCTACCTCGATGCATTGTGACTAACATCATTCTTACACGACCATTGCCCACATAGCTCCTGTACTGAGTTGCACATGTCACTCAATAAGTCAGATATAAGCCGTTTTTGGGTCAAAAACGTGTACTTTTCACTTCCCCATAAGAACTAGAGTATGGGTTGAAACGAGATGCTCACGTCACTCAAGTGTGCCTGTCTCAAAGTCCCAACCCGTTGAACGGTCCAAAACTTAGACCAGATCGACGGAGCCGCAATTCAATCAAGGAGCTTCCGTGGCTGTAGAGGAACACATCTCCCAGATCCGTAGTGGTTTGACTTACCAGCTATCCGATCGGGATCCTGAGGAAACTCAGGAATGGTTGGACTCATTCGACTCGCTCGTCGAGGCGCAGGGCACCGAACGTGCCCAGTTCATCATCCGCTCGCTGCTGCAGCGTGCCGGCGCGAAGTCTGTCGGTGTCCCACACGTGACCACCACCGACTATGTGAACACCATTCCGGTGGACCAGGAACCAGAATTCCCGGGCGACGAGTCCGTGGAACGCCGCTTCCGCGCATTCATGCGCTGGAACGCAGCGATCATGGTGCACCGCGGCCAGCACCCTGACATCGGCGTCGGCGGACACATCTCCACCTATGCCGGTGCGGCCACCCTCTACGAGGTCGGCTTCAACCACTTCTTCCGCGGCAAGGACCACGCCGGCGGCGGAGACCAGGTCTTCTTCCAGGGCCACGCCTCCCCGGGCATGTATGCCCGCGCCTTCCTCGAAGGACGACTGGGCGAAGAGGACATGGACGGATTCCGCCAGGAGAAGTCCAAGGAAGGCCACGCGCTGCCTTCCTACCCGCACCCGCGTTCGATGCCGGACTTCTGGCAGTTCCCAACCGTGTCGATGGGTCTGGGCCCGGCAAACGCCATCTACCAGGCGCAGCTGAACCGCTACATCCACAACCGCGGCATCAAGGACACCTCCGACCAGCACGTCTGGGCCTACCTGGGCGACGGCGAAATGGACGAGCCGGAGTCGCGCGGATTCCTCCAGCTGGCAGCCAATGAAAAGCTGGATAACCTCACCTTCGTGGTCAACTGCAATCTGCAGCGCCTCGACGGTCCGGTGCGCGGCAACGGCAAGATCATGCAGGAACTCGAGGCCTTCTTCCGCGGTGCCGGCTGGAACGTCATCAAGGTCGTCTGGGGCCGCGAGTGGGATGCCCTGCTCGAAGCCGATCCGGACGGCGCACTGGTCGACGTCATGAACCAGACCCCGGATGGCGACTACCAGACCTACAAGGCGGAGTCCGGCGCATTCGTGCGCGAGCACTTCTTCGGCCAGCGCCCGGAGACCAAGGAACTGGTCTCCGAGTACACCGACGACGAGATCTGGAACCTCAAGCGCGGCGGCCACGACTACCACAAGGTCTACGCGGCCTATAAGGCAGCCACCGAGTTCAAGGGCAAGCCAACGGTCATCCTGGCCAAGACCGTGAAGGGCTACGGCCTGGGCACGCACTTCGAGGCGCGCAACGCGACCCACCAGATGAAGAAGCTGACCCTGGAAGACCTCAAGGGCTTCCGCGATCACCTGCGCATCCCGATCACCGACGAGCAGCTCGAAGCCGATCCGTACCTGCCGCCGTACTACCACCCAGGTGTTGACTCCGCGGAGTACAAATACATGATGGAACGCCGTGCGGAACTCGGCGGCGCGGTGCCAACCCGCCGCAAGGAGACCAGCACGCCGATCTCCCTGCCCGGGGACAAATCCTACGCCTTCGCCAAGCGCGGTTCGGGCAAGCAGCAGGCGGCCACCACCATGGCCTTCGTGCGCCTGCTCAAGGACCTGATGCGCGATAAGGACTTCGGCCACCGCATCGTGCCGATCGTGCCCGATGAGTCGCGCACCTTCGGCATGGACTCCTTCTTCCCGACCGCCAAGATCTACAACCCGGCCGGGCAGAACTACCTGTCCGTGGACCGCGATCTGGTGCTGGCTTACAAGGAATCCCCTGCCGGACAGCTGATCCACCCGGGCATCAACGAGGCCGGCGCAGTCGCGGCCTTCACCGCCGCGGGCACCAGCTACTCCACGCACGACGCGCCGCTGATCCCGATCTACGTGTTCTACTCGATGTTCGGTTTCCAGCGCACCGGCGACGCCTTCTGGGCGGCCGCGGACCAGATGACCCGTGGCTTCATCATCGGCGCCACCGCAGGGCGCACCACGCTGACCGGCGAGGGCCTGCAGCACGCCGACGGCCACTCGCCGCTGCTTGCCGCAACCAACCCGGCAGTGGTCACCTACGATCCGGCCTTCGGCTACGAGATCGGGCACATCATGCGCTCGGGCCTGGACCGGATGTACGGCGGGAAGCACGAAGATCCAAACGTGATGTACTACCTCACCGTGTACAACGAGCCGATCTCCCAGCCTGCCGAGCCGGAGAATGTGGACGTCGAGGGCATCGTCAAGGGCATCTACCTGCTGAAGGAAGCGACCACCGACGGGCCGCGCGCCCAGCTGCTGGCCTCCGGCGTGGCGCTTGCCTGGGCCGTGGAAGCCCAGCAGATCCTCGCCGATGAGTGGGGTGTCTCGGCCGATGTCTGGTCGGTGACCTCCTGGAACGAGTTGGCGCGCGACGGCCAGATCGCCGACGACAAGGTGCTCACCGATCCGGCTTCGGCCCGTCCGGTGCCGTTTGTGACCTCGAAGCTCGAGTCCACCACCGGTCCGGTTATCGCCACCACCGACTACATGCGTGCGGTGCCGGAGCAGATCCGCCCCTACGTCCCGGGTGAATTCCACACCCTGGGCGCGGACGGCTTCGGCTTCTCCGACACCCGTGCCGCGGCGCGTCGTTTCTTCAAGATCGACTCGCACACCCTGGTGGTCAAGACCCTGGCCTCGCTGGCAGAACGCGGCGAGATCCCGGCGGACACCGCGGTGAAGGCGCACGCCAAGTACGACCTGAACAACCCGAACGCCGGAACCTCCGGCAACGCGGGCGGCGACTCCTAGCCTCGAGCTAGGCCAAGCCGAGACGGCAAGGGCACGAAGGCAGTTCAACTGCCTTCGTGCCCTTGCGGTTATTAACCTCATATTCGCTTCGCGGCGGGGCAAACCTACGAGCGAGTACCGGAAAACTTCCGTATGCTGTGAATTATGAGTCCTCAGGTCGAACCCACATCGAGCGTGCGCTCGCGCGCCGTGCGTTTGCCCAAACCGACGCCGGAAACCATCCGCCGGCTCAAAAGCCACCTCGGGGTGCTTTCCACCACGGCGCTGAAATACCTGGACCAATCCCTGCCTTGGTACCGCTCGCTGGAACCGGCTGAACGCGCCGCCCTCGGGCTGGTCGCGCAGAAGGGCATCTCCACCTTCGTCTCCTGGTACGAGGAACCCGAATCCACCCCGGCCTGGGTGATGAACGACGTCTTCGGCGCCGCCCCCACCGAGCTGACCCGCTCCATCTCGCTGCAGAAAGCGCTGGCGCTGCTGCGCACCATCGTGGAGGTCGTCGAATCCCAGGTGCCCGATATCGCCGCGGAGAACGAACAGGCCCAGCTGCGCGAGGCGGTACTGCGCTACTCGCGTGAGGTCGCCTTCGCCGCCGCCGACGTATACGCCCGGGCCGCCGAAACCCGCGGCGCCTGGGACTCGCGCCTCGAAGCCCACGTGGTGGACGCGGTGCTGCACGGAGAATCCCAGGATTCGCTGTCCTCGCGCATCGCGGCCATCGGCTGGAAGTCGCAGAAGAACATCCGCATCATGGTGGGCACCACCCCGGGCTCGAACTCGGTGACCTTCGTCGCCGCGCTGCGCCGGATGGCGCTGCGCTATTCCAGCGACTCGCTGGTGGGGGTGCTCGGCGAGCGGGCGATCCTGATGCTCTCGGATACCAAATTCGAGGAAGCCGACCTCTCGCGCTTCGCCAGGTTCTTCGGACCGGGCCCGCTCGTCTACTCTCCGGTGGCCGCCACGGTGAAGGATATGCACACCGCCGCCAGTGCCGCGGTGGCCGGCTATGCCGCGGCCAAGGCCTGGCCGCAGGCGCCCGCGCCGGTGGGCGCCGATGACCTGTGGCCCGAGCGCGTCTTCAACGGCGACCCGATGGCGCGGACCGCGCTGATCGAGCGCGTCTACCTGCCCCTGCTCCATGCCGGCAACGGCCTGCTCGAAACGCTCTCCAGCTATCTTTCCCTGGGGCACTCCCTGGAGGGGACCGCCCGGGCGCTGTTCGTGCACGCGAACACCGTGCGCTATCGGCTCAAGCGCGTCTCCGAGGTGACCGGCTGGGATCCGCTGGTGCCCCGCGACGCATTTGTGCTGCAAACCGCGCTGGTGGTCGGCCGGCTCGCCGAGGCGAACTAGCCGCACCCCGGTTTTTATGGAGACCGCACAGTTCAACCGGCGCAACACAAGCGCATTACATGGGTTTTCATGCTCGGCGTACGATAAGCTTTTGTAGAGTTCCTACAAAGAGCCACCACGAGCTTGGTACCGAAATACCGCGCGTGAAGCCGCAACTATTTGGAAAGCTGTAAGAGTGCTAGCAATCGTTTGCCCCGGACAGGGCTCCCAGACCCCAGGTTTCCTCACCGACTGGCTCGAAGTGGATGGCGTTCGCGACCATCTGTCGGCCCTGAGCGAGATCACCGGACGCGATCTCATCGCCCACGGCACCGTCTCGGATGAAGAGACCATCAAGGACACCGCCGTCGCCCAACCGCTGATCGTCGCCGCCGGACTGGTGACCGCGCGCGCACTGTTCGGTGCGCAGCTGCCCGCCGGCGCCGTCCTCGCCGGACACTCGGTCGGCGAAATCACCGCCTCGGCCCTGGCCGGTGCGCTGGGCGAAAACGATGCGATGAGCTTCGTCCGCACCCGCGCCAATGCGATGGCCGAAGCCGCGGCCGCCACCCCTACCGGCATGGCAGCGGTGCTCGGCGGAGACCCCGAAGAGGTGCTCGCCAAGCTTGACGAACTGGGCTTGACCCCGGCCAACGCCAATGGCGGCGGACAGACAGTCGCCGCCGGCACCCTGGAGCAGCTGGAAACGCTGGTGGCCAACCCGCCGGCGAAGGCCCGCGTGATCCCCTTGAAGGTCGCCGGCGCATTCCACACCAGTCATATGGCCCCCGCTGTGGGCGTGCTCGAAGAACTGTCCAAAACGCTGACCCCGCAGGCCCCGGCACAGCTACTGCTCTCGAACTTCGACGGTGCCCCGGTGGCCAGCGGCGAGGCGAACCTCGGCTCGCTGGTAGCCCAGGTCTCCCGCCCGGTCCGCTGGGACCTGTGCATGGAGACCCTCGCAGCCCAGGGCGTCACCGGCCTGCTGGAGCTCTCCCCCGCAGGCACCCTGGTGGGCCTCGCCCGCCGCGGACTGAAGGGCGTGAAAACCCTCGCGCTGAAAACTCCCGAAGACCTGGGCGCGGCCCGCGACTTCGTCGCCGAGCACACCGCCAACTAGCAGACGGGCAGCTTTCCGCAATCATGAGCGTGCAACTGAAAACTCCGGCCACCAACGCCTACAGCCGCATCCTGGGCACCGGATCCTTCCGCCCGGATGTCGTGGTGACCAACGACGACATCTGCCAATGGATCGACTCCTCGGACGAGTGGATCCGCCAGCGCACCGGCATCATCACCCGCCACCGCGCGGATGCGAACACCTCGGTGCTGGATATGGCCGAAGCCGCCTCCCGCCGCGCTTTGGAAGACGCCGGAATTACCGCCGAGCAGCTGGATACGGTCATCGTCGCCACGGTCACCTTCCCGCATGCCACCCCGTCGGCCGCCTCCGCGCTGACCGAACGCTTGGGCGCCACCCCGGCCCCGGCCTATGACATTTCTGCCGCCTGCGCCGGCTACTGCTACGCGGTGGCTCAGGCCGACGCGCTGGTGCGTGCCGGGCTGGCCCAGCACGTGCTGGTGGTCGGCGTGGAGAAGCTCTCGGATTACATCGACAATTCCGAACGCACCATCTCATTCCTGCTCGGCGACGGCGCAGGCGCCGTGGTGATCGGCGCCTCCGAGGTTCCGGGGATCTCCCCGTCGGTGTGGGGTTCGGACGGTTCGAAGTGGAATGCGATCAGCATGACCCACTCGCAGCTGGCATTGCGCGAATCGGTGCTCGGCAGCGAAAACGAGCTGCTGGAAAGCGCCGTGGACGAACCGCTGGAGGAACACGCCAACCCGTGGCCGACGCTGCGCCAGGACGGCCAGACGGTCTTCCGCTGGGCGGTGTGGGAAATGGCGAAGATGGCCCGCAAGGCCTTGCACGAGGCCGGGATCGAAGCCGAGGATCTGGCCGCGTTCATCCCGCATCAGGCGAATATGCGCATCATCGACGAGATGGTCAAGCAGCTGAAACTTCCCGAATCGGTGGTGGTGGCCCGCGATATCGCCGAAAACGGCAATACCTCCGCGGCCTCGATTCCGATGGCCATGGACCGCATGCGCCGCGAGCACCCTGAGGTTTCGGGCAAGCTCGCCTTGCAGATTGGTTTCGGCGCCGGGCTTGTCTTCGGCGCTCAGGTAGTACTCCTGCCCTAAGCTTTAACCCGAAGGCGAACACCGCCTGGTGGGAACCAGTAAAATTTTCACTAAGCCGGACAGTGCCCCGCACGGGGAACTGCGCCACACACAATGACCGGAATATTCCGGCACTACGAGAAAAGGAGCCACCTGATGGCTAGCAACGAAGAAATCCTGGCGGGCCTCGCCGAAATCGTGAACGCCGAGACCGGCCTGGACGTTGCCGACGTGCAGCTGGACAAGTCCTTCACCGAAGACCTGGACATCGACTCGATCTCGATGATGACCATCGTCGTTGAGGCAGAGGACAAGTTCGAGGTCAAGATCCCGGACGAGGAAGTCAAGAACCTGAAGACCGTTGGCGACGCAGTGAGCTTCATCGCCGCCGCACAGGCCTAAGCATTACCGCCCACCCGTAGCGGTGCGGCAATCCGTCGTGCGGGAAAGCCGCACGCACGGGCCGGTACGTGAAGCCGGCCCCCAATATTTTTACACCGCCCAGTAGAGAGTTTGATGATGGCGCGCAAAGTAGTGATCACCGGTCTCGGAGCCACAACCCCCATCGGTGGGGACGTCCCCACCCTTTGGGAGAACGCCCTCAAGGGCGTCTCCGGCGCCGCCACCCTGACCGATTCCTGGGTGGAGGAATACAACCTGCCCGTCACCTTCGCAGCGCGCGCCTCGGTCCCGGCCACCGATGTGCTTTCCCGCGTGGAAGCCAAGCGCATGGATCCATCCACTCAGTTCGCCGTGGTTGCCTCGCGCGAAGCGTGGAAGGACTCGGGGATCGAAGAATTCGACCGCAATAAGCTGGCCGTCGCCTTCGCCACCGGCATCGGCGGGGTCTGGACCCTGCTGGACGCCTGGGACACCCTGCGCGAAAAAGGCCCACGCCGCGTGCTGCCGATGACCGTGCCGATGCTCATGCCAAACGGCCCGGCAGCTGCCGTGTCACTGGACTTGGGCGCCGAAGCCGGCGCGCACACTCCGGTCTCCGCCTGCGCTTCGGGCACCGAGGCCATGCACGTGGGGCTGGAGCTGATCCGCTCGGGCAAGGCCGATATCGTCATGGTCGGCGGTGCGGAAGCCGCGATCCACCCGATGCCGATCGCCGCGTTCTCCTCGATGCAGGCGCTTTCGCGCAGCAACGACAACCCGCAGGGCGCCTCGCGCCCCTACGACATCGACCGCAATGGCTTTGTCATGGGCGAAGGCGCCGGAGCACTGGTGCTGGAGGCCGAAGAGCATGCACTGGCACGTGGCGCACGCATCTACGCCGAACTGGCCGGTACCTCGGTCACCTCCGACGCGCACCACATCACCGCGCCGGATCCGCAGGGTCTGGGTGCGACTCGTGCGCTGAAGGCGGCCATGTTCGATGGCCTCATCCAGCCCGAGGACGTCGTCCACGTCAACGCGCATGCGACCTCCACCCCGGTGGGCGACAAGCCGGAGTACACCGCGCTGAAGGCCGCGCTGGGCGATCACCTGGATGATGTCTGGGTCTCGGCCACCAAGTCGCAGATGGGCCACCTGCTCGGCGCCTCCGGCGCCGTCGAATCGGTGCTGACCACCTTGGCGATCTACAACCGCAAGGCTCCGGTCACGATCAACCTGGACAACCAGGATCCGGAGATCCCGTTGAAGGTCGTCACCGGCCAGCCGGCAATGCTTCCGGCAGAGGGCAGCATTGTGGCGCTGAATAACTCCTTCGGCTTCGGCGGGCACAACGCCGTGGTGGCAATCCGCAGCGTCTAGTTACCGCTTGATTCGGTGGCGGGGCGCCTCTAGTTCTCTAGAGGCACCCCGCCACCGGTGTTTTAACCATCGGTTGGCGGGGCAGAACTATTGTTCGCCACCCCCAGCGTTGTTAGGCTCGGCGGTATCGGCAACCTAGGGAGAAGGGAACTGCCATGCGCAAGCTCATCGCAACAGCGTTTGTTTCGGCGGACGGAGTCATGGAGGCCCCGGGCGGCGAACCGGGGTACCGGAACACCGGGTGGACCATGTCCAGCGTCGATTTCGACCCCGCGGCCTATGAGGTGAAGGGAGCCGAACAAGATGAAGCCGAAGCCATGCTGCTGGGCCGGGTCAGTTACCAATCCTTCAGCGCCGTCTGGCCGGATTTGACCGAGGATTTCCCGAAGTACAACGCGATGCCCAAATACGTGGTGTCTACGACACTGCACGATCATGATTTAGTGGACAACTGGGGCCAGACGCAGATCTTGCGGTCTGCCGCCGAGGTCGCGCGGCTTCGTGCCGGGGATGGTGGACCGCTGATTGTGCACGGGTCCGCGACGTTGCTCCATTCCCTCCAGGAGCATCAGCTGGTCGACCGGTACCACCTGCTGGTCTTCCCGGTGCTGCTCGGCGCGGGCAAGCGGCTGTTCAGTGAGGCCTCGCTGCCGGCGCAGAAATTGGAGCTCATCGATTCGGCCGTGTATTCCAATGGCATCCAGAAGAACGTGTACGACGTGGTGCGCTAACGAACCACCGCCGGCAAACGGGATCCCGATTCACATCGGGATCCCGTTTGTATTGCGGTAACACCCCGCACCACCGGGGATTTACTCGGGAAGACGCAGACAGTCTCCCGGAGACTTATTAACCAGTTGTTATACCACCTGGTTGAGCCATCGAACAGGGATATCTTCACCTGCGTGGCGGAAAGGTTCAAGTTCTTCGTCCCAGGCTTCACCGAGGGCAATGGACATCTCCTGGAAGAAGACGGCCGCGTTCCCGTCGCCCTTTTCGTAGGCCCAACGGATGCGCTCTTCGCCGACCATAATGTTGCCCGAGACGTCGACGGTTGCGTGGAAGATTCCCAGATCCGGGGTGAAAGACCAGCGGCTGCCATCGCAGCCTTCACTTGGTTCTTCGGTGATTTCGAATCGCAGATGCTGCCAACCACGCATGGAAGAGGCGAGCGTGGCCCCGGTACCCTGTGGGCCGGTCCAGCTAATTTCGGCGCGACGAAGTCCAGGCGCTACGTGCTGGTCGGTCCAGTCCATCTTGACCGGTCCACCCAGCACCGCCTCTATGGCCCACTCCAGATGTGGGCATAACGCGGCAGAGGCCGAGTGAATAAAGATCACGCCTCTGGTCATCGGTGCAGACATGCCATCCTCCGTTACGATGTTGATCGTCTTCCCCTACGTCAACTTCGTCGAAGTGCAATTCCTACCGACAAGTACCATTTTGCCCGAACTGTCGCGCTTTCGCCAGCTGTACCGGGAACTTCTCCTAGATTTCACCCAAATCATCAGGCACGCGGGTGCGCTTGCCGGTAACTCTGCCGCAGGCGCTCCACCGATACGTGGGTATATAGCTGCGTGGTTGCCAAAGATGAGTGCCCCAAGAACTCTTGCACGGCACGCAGATCTGCTCCGCCGTCGAGCAAATGCGTTGCCACGGTGTGCCGCAACGCGTGCGGTCCGCTCGCCGAGGTGTCCCCCAACGATTCAAGAGCCAGCGCGATTACCTGGCGGGCCTGGCGCACATTGAGCCTAGCCCCGCGGGCTCCGACCAGCAATGCGCCTTCGGCTTCGGGCAATGCCAAGACGCGGCGGTGGTTTTTCAGCCAAGGTTCGATGACGCGCTCTGCAGGCTTGCCGAAGGGCACCACGCGTTCCTTATTGCCCTTACCTGTCACCCGCAAGGTGCGCCGTTCAAAATCAATGTCTGCAATGTCCAGGGACACCAGCTCGCTGATGCGCAGCCCCGAGGCGTAGAGCAAATCCGCGATCACCCGATCTCGGGCTGCGATCGCCTGGCGTTTTTGTTCCGCATGCCTGTCGGCCTTGGTCTTCGGGATGTCCGAAGATTCTGCGGGCGGCACGGGCGCTGGCCGGGAGAGCAACCGGTCGATCTGCCCGGACTGCAACACATGCGGCAGGCGCTGCTCCTTCTTCGGGGCCACCAACCGAAGCGCCGGATCCTTGGCGACAATTCGGTGTTTGAGCGCCCAGGCAAAAAAATTTTTCACCGACGAGATACGCCGGGCGATGGTGGTGCGGGAAATTTGGGCCTCGTGCAGCTGAGCCAACCATTCGCGGAGCATCTCCACGCTCACCTCGTCCAACTGCCGGACCTTGCAATTTCCGGCCAGATGGCCAGCGACGAGGCGAAGGTCAACGCCATAGGCACGCAAGGTATTCTCGCTCCGGCCGCGTTCCAGGCGAAGATAATCCAGATAGTCGGCGATCGGCTCGGCAATGGCCGCCGGGATCTGTAGAGGTGCGGGGCTGGCAGGTTCGGGCTTCATCTCCTTCAATTTACCGCGTTCTTCGCCGAAACGGATCCGCGGCGCACCAACCGCCAGCGCGCCCCATTGGACTCGACCTTTCCGAGCCGTTCCAAGGCGCTCAGCGCACGCAGGGTGTCCAGAATCGGAATGCCACTCAGGGCCGAAATTTCATCCGGCACGTTTCCCTGCACAAAATTCATCACGTCGTAGATCATTGATTGCGGCTTGCTCAGCCCGTCGGTCGGCCGCGCGTCCTGGACGTCCACGGTTTCTGGCGCCGGTGGAGTTGGCTCGGATGGAACACCGATCAGCTCCAGCACATCTGCCGCGCTGGTCACCAGGGCTGCGGTACCGGCGGCGAGCAGTCGGTGGGTGCCGGCCGAATTTGGTGAATAGACACTGCCCGGAACCGCGGCGACATCCCGCCCCAGGTCCACCGCGTGACTGGCGGTGTTCAGCGCCCCGGACCGGTGCCGAGCCTCCGTAACTAGCGTAAGCCTGCTGATCGCGGCGATTAATCTGTTGCGATTGAGGAATCTGAAGCGAGTGGGCGCGGTCCCCGGAGGCACCTCGGAGAGCAGCAACCCGGTGTCGATGATCTGCCCGAGCAACGTCTCGTTTCCCGCCGGATAGGGCTTATCCGCTCCCCCGGCCAGAATCGTGATCGTCGGATAGCTTGGCGCCTCCAGATCCACGGCCGAGAGCGCCGCTCGGTGGGCGCTGGCGTCGATTCCGTAGGCGCCACCCGAGACAATGGTAAATCCGCGCAGGGCCAATTTGCGTGCCAGCTCGTAGGTGATCTGGTGTCCATAGTCGCTGGAGTCTCGTGAGCCGACAATCGAAATGCAGCGCTGCGCCTCCTGCACGGCCAGTAGCTGCGGACGCCTGGTGCGCCACCATAGGCACAGGGGCTTGCCCAGGCCGAGCTCATCGAGCTGGGCCGGCCAGGCTGCATCGGTCGGCGTGAGTAATCCGCCGTTGAGCGCAGAGATGCGGTCGAGTGCGTCCAACGGGTTGCTGAAGCCCAGGCGTTTGCGCCAGCGGGTGAGCGCCACCGGCAGGCTCATCGTCCGGCTTCCCGATGCACCCTGCCCCAGCACCTCGGCCAAGGCAGCTGCCAGCCCGCCAGGTACATGGTCTTCGCGGCGAATGAGCCGCACGAGTTCGGCCGGGCTCATCAGTTGCAGCAGTCCATTGCAGGCGTAATCGTTGGGCTCAATTAGCGTGTTGAGTTCTGCGAGGCACAACTGCTCGGGAGTGTAGGAACAATGCATGACCGATCTCCTATCGGGGCTCGAGGTTTTGCCGAAAATGCAGTGCGGCGTCCAGATCGTCCACCGTCGGCTCTTGGTGTTCTTGCTGGTCGGCTATGGTCCACGCGACACGCAGCATGCGGTCCATGCCGCGGGCCGAAAGATCCGCCTGCTCCGAGATGAGTTCCAGCGCCCGCCGCGTGGCCTGCGGGTAGTGAAGTTCTCGGCGCAAGACCTTGGCCGATAGGCGTGCGTTGCAATTCAGTCCCCAAGGCTTGAGTCTTTCGGTGGCCCGCGCGCGGGCCTGGAGAACTCGCTCGCGGACCTGTGCGCTGGCTTCGCCGACATCCCGCCCGAGCAGCTGCTGGCCGGTGACCGCGTTCATGCGAACCTGCAGGTCGATGCGGTCCAGCAGGGGTCCGGAAAGCTTGGAGAAGTAGCGCCTCCTGGCGTTGGGGGTGCAGGTGCACGCGGTGCCGGTTCCAAAGTTGCGTCCGCAAGGACACGGGTTGGCGGCCAAGATCAGTTGGAAACGCGCAGGCAATTGTTGATGTCCGCTGGCTCGGGCGAGGTTGATCCGCCCTTCCTCGACCGGTTGGCGCAGCGCATCGAGCACACCGGCTTGAAATTCGGTGGCTTCGTCGAGGAACAATATTCCGGCATGCGCCCGGGTGATCGCACCGGGGCGAATGGCTCTGCTTCCGCCGCCGAGCAATGCCGACGCCGAGGCGGTATGGTGTGGCGCGACGAAGGGAGGCGTTCGTTGAAGTTGCTTGATGCCGCCTTGACCGCCGCGGGTAATCGAATGGATCGCCGTCGCTTCGAGCGAGTCGGGGTCATCGAGCGGCGGGAGGATGCCCGGCAGGCAGCGCGCCAGCATCGTCTTGCCCGCTCCGGCCGGTCCCACCATGATCAGATGGTGACCGCCCGCGGCCGCGATTTCCAAGGCCAGCTTGGCTTCGAGCTGGCCGTGGACCAGGCATAGATCTTGGGCCGGCTCATCGGCCGCGGGCACTTGTTCGGCGGGTTGGCGCCGATGCCGAAGGTAGGTGCGAATGCTTTCCACCGGTGCCCCGCAAAATTCCAGCACTTCCCCGAGATGCTCCGCCCCGGTAACCCGCATACCGGGGACGAGCGCTGCCTCCTGGGCGTTAGCGGCACTCACCACCACATGAGTGTAGCCAGCGCCGAGCGCAAACCGTACGGTGGGCAGCACCCCGGCCACCGGCCGCAAGGTACCGTCCAGGGCCAGCTCGGCTAAGAAGATCGTCCGTGCTGGCACGGACAGCTGGTTGTCCGCGGCCAAGGCCGCGATGACGATCGCCAAGTCGAAGCCCGAGCCGAATTTCGGCAGCGTCGCCGGGCTGAGATTCACCGTGAGCTTCCGGTTGGCCAGGGGAATTCCGCTGTTTCGGGCGGCGGCTTTGATTCGTTCGCGGGCCTCGTTCAGGGAGGCATCCGGCAGGCCCAGAATCAGGAATCCAGGAATGCCGTTGCCAAGGTCCGCCTCGACATCGATCAGCGCGGGTTGCACCCCGTGCAGCGCGACCGCACAGGTGCGTGCCACGCTCATGCCCGCACCTGCTGGTGATGTTCGCAGCTGAATCCCGCGGCCTTGGGGTAGACCTCCACGATGTCGATCCGCAAGGTGCCGATGTAGCGTTGGCGGGCTTGGCTCCATTGGATCAGCAATCGTTGCAGGCGACGATATTTCCTCGGAGTAATCGCCTCGAAGCCGGTGCCATAGCGTATCGAGCTTCGGGTTTTCACTTCGACTGCCAGCACAAACCCGTCGGCGTCTGCCGCCACCAGATCGAGCTCCCCGGATTTGCAGCGCCAATTGCGATCAAGGATCGTATAACCCTGTGCGGTGAGGTAGTCGGCGGCGGCTTGTTCGCCTTGCGCACCGAGAACTTGGTGTTTGTTTTTCATGACGAAACTTTCATATAGGACTCATGACTTGTCATTCATCATGCGGGCGCACGGGTTCAACGCGTGTTGCCTGGCTACCAGTTGTGGAGAAACCGTGGATTCAGGAAAATCCAGTCACCGGAGGTCCTCCCCGCCGAACCGATCTGCTGGTAGATCCGTTTCCCACCGACGGCAATCCCTGATTGCGGGCGCGACAGCGAGTCAAAGGGGCCGCGGCACTCAGAGCATCGGACTTTTCGCCACTTCTGGAGTCCTCGCAACTTGGTGAAACGAAACCATGATGGTGCGCAACTTTCATGGAATAACGACCAACCAGCGAATTCTTGAAACTCGCTTCCCTTTTGGATTCTCCATCGAATCTGAATTTGCCCACGGAGTTTTACGCATGCATAACGATCTATAAAACAGGCCTACTCAGCGTTGCTCTTGCTGATATTTGATAAATCCCCGTCTTCAATTTCGGTCGTACATCTACGAAGAATTGGGCGTTTGAAATACGTCTACCAAGAAACTTCGTTCCCTGAAATAAACTTCATGAATATTCAACTTGGCAAGATTTCAATTAACTCGGCTCATTGCGCACCGGACCCGCGAAGCCGGAATTCTGCTTGCGTGCGGGCGCCGATTGAACCGCGCTGTCCGGATTCAAGCGGCTCTATGGGTCAGCCGGAGATCGGATCGCTGACCAGGATTTTGACCCACCGTCTATAACAATTGGGTAACTTGCGATTCAGCGCCTAGAATCCGCGATAAGTTGAGGTTTTAGGAGCATGATATTGGAGGATTTTGCACTTAGCCAGAGAACAATTCTCCGGCAATTTGTTAGTATGGATATCCGGTCTCGACATGCAGTTTGTGTCGACCAAGAATAAAAGAATCAAGGACCCTGTACGAGCTGGAGGTTTACTTCGGGCCGTGCAAGCAAGAAGCGAGTGCCAGCGATCTTTAGTTCGAGGATTCGACTGCTGCGACCGCGGCTTGTGGTCCCCAATCGGCCCGTGCCTTCACAGGTAGACGGGCAGTGGAGACAATGACCAGCAACATCGCCGTCAAGGTCGAGAACTTGTATAAGGTCTTCGGTCGCAAACCGCAGGAAGCGGTGAAGAAGCTCAAAGCCGGTACGAAGCGGCAAGATCTGCCTGCATCGAACACCGCAGCCGTTATCGATGCCTCCTTTGAAGTTAAAGAAGGCGAAATTTTTGTCGTCATGGGCCTCTCCGGCTCGGGCAAATCCACGCTGATCCGCACGCTGAACGGCTTGTGGGACGCTTCCTCGGGGCAGATCACCGTCGGGGAAGACAAGATCACCGGGATGTCGGCCGCGAAGCTGCGCGAGGTGCGGCGAAAACGTGTCTCTATGGTTTTCCAGCACTTCGCCTTGCTGCCGCACCGTTCCGTATTGGCCAATGTGGCCTACCCGCTCGAACAGCAGGGCGTGGGCCGGGCCCAGCGGCTGTCCACCGCCGCGAAAACCTTGGATCTGGTCGGCTTGACCGGCTGGGGCGACAAGATGCCCAGCGAACTATCCGGTGGCATGCAGCAGCGCGTGGGCATCGCCCGGGCGCTGGCGGCAGACACCGAACTGCTGCTTATGGACGAGGCGTTCTCCGCCCTTGACCCGCTGATCCGCCGCGAGATGCAAGAACAGCTGGTTCAGCTGCAAGCCAAGCTCGGCAAGACGATCGTGTTCATCACCCACGATTTGAATGAGGCGATGTTCCTCGGGGACCGGATCGCGGTGATGCGCGACGGGCAGATCGTCCAGGTGGGCACCCCGGAGGAAATCCTGATGGATCCGGCCAACGACTACGTGGCCCAGTTCGTGCAGGATGTGGACCGCGCCCGTGTGCTGACCGCCTCCTCGGTGCTCGAGCCGACCAGGGCGGTCATCCAGGAGACGGCCGGGCCGCGCAACGCCCTGCGCACCATGCACGAGATGTTCCTCTCCGCGGCGATCGTCACCGACCGGGACCGCAAGGTGCTGGGGATGATCACCGACCGCGACGCGCTGAAGCTGGTCCGCCAGGGCGAGACTTCCATCGCCTCGAAGATCCAGCCGCTGGAATCGGTGAACCGCGACACGCAGCTGATCGACCTGTTCGTTCCCTCGGTGGAGTCCCCCTTGCCGGTGACCGTCACCGATAGCGAGAACCGCTTGCTGGGAGTGATCCCGCGGGTGACGCTGCTGGCGGCCCTGGCTTCCACTGCCCCACCGACCGAAGAAATGACGGTGCTGGATCAACCGCTGCCGGGCAATGTTGTCAGCGCGGCCCTGCAGGGCGCCGGGGAGGAAAACTAATGAACGACTTCATTATTCCGGTTGGAGATACCGCCGAAAAGGGCGTCAACTGGGTCGTAGACAATCTGGGCCCGTTCTTCGATTTTCTGCGCGCGATCTTCGTGGAGATGTATGACGGGGTCTATTACGTGCTGGGCACTCCGCACTTCTCGATCATCATCGCGTTGGTGGCACTCATTGCGCTCTTCGCCCGCGGCTGGCAGTTCATGCTCGGCGCGGCGCTCGGGCTGGTCTTGATCGTGGGCATGGACCAATGGGATAACGCCATGATCACTCTGGCTCTAGTACTCGTGGCAACCTTCTGGGCGCTGTTGATCTCGCTGCCGCTGGGGATTTGGGCGGCCAAGTCGCAGACCTTCTCGCAGATCGTCCGGCCATTTTTGGACTTCCTGCAGACCATGCCGGCCTTCGTCTACTTGATTCCGGCGCTGATGCTCTTCCGCGTCGGCGTGGCCCCGGGCATCGTGGCCACGATCGCCTTCGCGTTGGCCCCCGGCGTGCGCTTCACCGAACTGGGCATCCGCTCGGTGGATCGGGAAGTGGTCGAGGCCGGCCAGGCCTTCGGCTCCTCCCCCGGGCGCATCCTGCGCCAGATCCAACTTCCACTAGCCCTGCCGACCATTATGGCCGGCGTCAACCAGGTCATCATGCTTTCGCTGTCCATGGTCGTGATCGCCGGCATGGTCGGTGCCGGCGGCCTAGGCGGCGACGTGATCGCCTCGCTGGGCCGGCTGGATACCGCACTGGGCGTCGAGGCAGGACTGGGCGTGGTGATCCTCGCGATGATCCTGGATCGGTTGACCAACGCCTTCGGACGGCAGTCCGGGCTCTTCACCTGGTTCGCCAAGCGCCGCAAGGCCGCAGCCAAGGCGAAGGAACAAGAACTCGCGGCCTGAACCCCGTGCTGAATCACCAATGAATCCGGCGGAATTGACCGCCACACCGAAAGGAAACACGATCATGAAACGCAATTACTTCAAAGTTGGAGCGGTTCTCGCCGCCAGCGCCCTGGCGTTGACCGCCTGCGGCAACGATGGCGGAAACGAAGCCGCCGGAGAAGACAAGAAGCTGAATATCGCGGTCTTCAACGGCTGGGATGAAGGCATCGCCAGCAGCGAGCTGTGGAAGGCGGTGCTGGAGGAAAAGGGCTACGAGGTCGAGCTGACCAACTCCGACGTCGCTCCCCTCTTTGAGGGGCTGTCCTCGGGCGACTACGACCTGACCACCGACGTGTGGCTGCCGGTCACGCACGCCTCCTACCTGAAAGACTACGGCGACGAGATCGAGGATCTGGGCGCATGGAACACCGAGTCGCGGCTGACCGTAGCCGTCAACGAGGACGCGCCGATCGATTCACTGGACGAGTTGGCGGCGAACGCGGACAAGTTCAACAACCGCATCGTGGGCATCGAGCCCGGTGCCGGATTGACCGAGGCCATGAACGAGGCGGCCATCCCGGAGTACGGTCTGGACGATATGGAATTCCTGACCAGCTCCACCGCCGCGATGCTCACCGAGCTGGAGACCGCGACAAATAACGGCGAGAACATCGTGGTCACCCTCTGGGAGCCACACTGGGCGAACGCCGCATTCCCGGTGAAGAACCTGGAAGACCCGAAGGGCTCCCTGGGTGACGCCGAAGGCATTCACACCTTCAGCCGCACCGGCTTCGCCGACGACCACGCCGAGGTAGCCAAGTGGATGGGCGACTTCAAGATGGATCTGGAGACCCTCTACGACCTGGAGAACCTGCTGTTCGTCGAGAACGACACCGACGACTACCAGCCGCTGGTCAAGCAGTGGATGGAAGAGAACCGCGAGTTCGTCGACGGCATGACCAGCTAACCATTTAGCGTTAGCCGTTCAGCGCACAAAGGCTCCCAACCAGTTGCTGGTTGGGAGCCTTCGTGCGTTCGGTGCGTTTAGCCCTGCAGTCCTTCTTTGGGGATCTGCAGTTCGTCGCGGTTCAGCTCCTCGACGTTCACGTCCTTGAAGGTCAGCACCTTCACGGTCTTCACGAAGCGGCCCTGGCGGTAGATATCCCAGACCCAGGCGTCGGTGAGGTTCAGCTCGAAGTACACCTCGCCGGAATCGGTCAGGGTCTTCACATCGACCTGATTCGCCAGATAAAAGCGGCGTTCGGTTTCCACCACATAGTTAAACAGCCCCACCACGGCCTTGTACTCGCGGTACAGCTGTAATTCGAGGTCTGATTCGTAGTTTTCGAGGTCTTCGGCAGCCATGGTTCGTCCTTTGTCTCTAGGTTTTACCTTGGGCCTTTTCGGGCTTGGAAGTCAAGTTCCAACTTTTCCGGTGCAGGTCGCAGGGGCCAAGTTTTTCGATTGCCGCCCGATGCGTGGCGGTGGCATAGCCCTTGTTGATTTCCCAGCCGAAGGCCGGATACTCGGTGGCGGCCTGGACCATGATCCCGTCGCGCTCCACCTTCGCCAGGATCGAGGCGCCGGCGATCGCCTGGCAGGTCATGTCTCCCTTGATGATCGTGCGCACCGGAATGTGCAGCCCCACCGGTTCGCGCTCATCGTCCAGCAGGTCGAAAAGATCCTGCTCCGGCGCGGTGAGCCAGTCGTAGCTGCCGTCCAAGAGGATCGCCTCGGGGGCCACGGCGCTCTGTGCGACGGCGCGGGTGCCGGCTAGGCGCAGCGCCCCGGTGACCCCGAGCTGATCGATCTCCGCGGCGCTGGCATGCCCCACGCCGTAGCCGAGCGCCCATTCGCGCACCGGGGTCACAAGTTCTTCGCGGCGCGCGGGGGTGAGCAGCTTCGAATCGCGCAGTTCGGGGAATTCGGTCACCTGCTGCATGTCGATGACGCTGACGCCCACCGTGATGGGGCCGGCCAAGGCGCCGCGGCCCACCTCATCCACCGCGCCGATGAAGCGCACGTCGTGCTCGGCCGCCAGGGCCCGCTCGTGCTCCAGGGTCGTGGGCTGTGCCTTAGTCGTGGCCATGGGCCGGGGCCTAGTTGCTGCCTGCGTCAGGGACGTTGGCGAAGACTTCTTCGTGGGTGTCGATCCCGCCGAGTCGGTTCAGCGGCCAGGAGATGACCGAGGCGCGGCCCTGGACGGACTCCAGGTCCACGAAGCCGCCCTGGACATCGACGTGGAAGCGCGAGTCGGCGCTGGCGCCGCGGTGATCACCCATGACCCAGACCTTTCCCTCCGGAACCGTCACCTGGAACTTGATGTCGCTCGGTGCGTCGCCCGCGAAGATGTACGATTCGTCGATGGGTTCGCCGTTGATGGTGAGCTTGCCATCGGAGCTGCAGCACTCGACGGTGTCCCCCGGCATGCCGATGATGCGTTTGACCAAGTACTGCTCGTCGGCGGCCGGCAGGATGCCAACCCAGGACAGTGCGTTTTCCAAGGCGGTCGGGTCGTTTTCCAGGGGCGGCAGCCACTGCAGGTCGTCGCGGAAGACCACCACGTCGCCGCGTTCGAGGTCGAACGGGCCGGGAGTCATCAGGTTGGCGAAGATGCGGTCGTTGATCTGCAGCGTATTCTCCATCGACCCCGAGGGGATGTAGTACGCACGGAAGAAGAACGTCTTGATGAGCAAGGAGAGCGCAATAGCGATGACGAGAATGATCAGCACTTCTCGTACAAATCGCCAAAGCCGGTACAACGGGCCCCGCGCTGGGGGTACTTCTGCGGATTCGGCGCTCACGTTCGGTTTCTTACCTTTCACTGTCATGCAATACTTCTCATCTTACTTGGCGCGCAGGTCATTGCGCCGGAGGCCAGCTCAGCGCGTAGAAATCGCGGCTTAACGTGCAAGGCCGGCCAAGCATCAGATGTGCTTGGCCGACCTTTTCCACTACCGGCTAGTTGGCTCGGGTGGCGATGCCGCCGCTCTTCTGGAATTCGACCGGGACGCCGCCCAGTGGCTTCTCCGTTTCCAGCAGGGTCTTGATTTCCTCCAGGTGGCTGGAATCCACCGACAGGGTCAGTCCACCGATTTTCGGGTTCAGGGTGTAGCCGTGGATCGAAACGTTCAGCGGGGATTCCAGCCCTGCCTGCCACTTCATCACGTCCTTGATGGCCTGGCGAAGGTCGTCGGCGGAGTACTCAACCAGGTGCGGCTGCGCACCGGCTTCCTCGATGGCCTTCATCTGGCTTTCGTCGGTGGTCGACACGTTGAGCTTGCCGTCTTCGATCCAGCCCTGCACATAGTCCTCCCCCAAGGTGGCGGACAATGCGTCATTGGTTTCTAGCAGTGCGTTTTGGTCCACAACATTCTCGCTGCCGGTAGGTTCAGTAGTTCCCTCGCCGCTGGTGGACGCCTGCCCGCAACCGGAGAGCATGAGCCCTGCGACGACTGCGGTGGATGCCAGTGCAAGTGAACGACGAGCTGATGGGGATTTGTAGAACATGGTACTACCGCCTCAAGGTCATTAGGATCACCTAGGAAGATGATAACTGGGCTTCTGCAAAGTATTCGGTGAGGCACATGTGTGCCAAGTGAAAGTGCCCCGCTACCGTTGCCGGTAGCGGGGCACTTTCGGGTCGCGGCCGAAGCTACAACCGTTTAGGGATTATCCCTTAGCTGTGGCGACGGTTTCCGCGGCGGAACAGCAGGAACATTGCGCCTACGAGAGCCAGGGCTCCACCAGCGGCGATCAGCGGAACGGTGCTGGAACCGGTATCGGCCAGCGGGTCCTTCTGCTCAGGCGACTTGGTTGGAGTCTGGTCATCCTTTGGAGCCTCGGTAGGCTCTTCGGAATCGTCCTCGGTTGGAGTTGCCGATTCGGTTGGCTTCTCCGTTGGAGTAGCCGACTCGGTTGGCTCCTCAGTTGGAGTCGCGGTTGGCTCCTCAGTTGGAGTCGCGGTTGGCTCCTCAGTTGGAGTCGCGGTTGGCTCCTC
>NZ_NRGV01000047.1:0-3103 GCF_002332385.1 Glutamicibacter sp. BW80
CGGAAATTCACGCTAAAGAGTCTGAGGCCTGTTGAATGGGTTCCATGGCGGTCGATTTTCTAAGTGATGAGCAGGCAGCAGGGTTCGGCGGATTCCCCGACGAGGTATCGGCGGAGGACCTGGAACGTTTCTGTTGGTTGGACGATGCAGACCTGTCGGTAGTTGGTCGCCGTCGGGGAATGCACAATCGCCTGGGATTTGCTGTCCAACTGATCACGGTGCGGGTGGCAGGACGGTTCCTGACGGATCCATTGGCTGTTCCGTGGCCGGTGGTGGAATTCCTGGCCGGGCAGTTGGATATTGCGGATGCTTCCGTGCTCAAGCTGTATGCGCAGCGGGGACAGACCGGGTATGAGCATGCCGCGGAAATTTCCATCGTGTACGGGTATGCGGATTTCTCCGATCCGGCCAGCCACGCGGAGCTGAGGCTGTTCCTGGAGGCCCGGGCTTGGACGTCGTCGGAGGGACCGGTGCGTCTGTTTGAACGGACGGTGCTCTGGCTGCGTGAACGCAAGGTCCTTCTCCCCGGCGTCTCTACGTTGACACGACTGGTTATAGAGGTCCGTGCCGGAGCAAATGACCGCCTCCATTCCATGCTGGTTGACGCGGCCGGCCCCGCCTTGATCCTGGAATTGGAAGGCCTGCTTCGCGTTGGGGAGGGATCACGGCTGACCGCGTGGGAAAGATTGCGGACCGGGCCCTCGAGGGTATCGGTGCCAGAGTTGTTGCGGCAGTTGGAGCGGCTGGGTCGCTTGCGGGCACTGGGTGCCGGGTCCATCGATGTGGAGATGATCCCCGAGGGTCGGATGAATGCCCTAGCCCGCTACGGGTTGGCGGGCAAGACCTCATCGCTTCGAGAACTATCAGACCAGCGGCGGGGTGCGACACTGCTCTGTGCCGTGCGCGCCTTGACGTCAGAAGTTGCCGATGATTTGTGTGATGCCTTGGACGCCATTGTCACCGAACGCGTTCTTCGCAAGGCAGCCAGGGAATCCAGTGCCGCCCGGTTGAAATCCCTGCCACGCTTGTCCAAGGCCTCACTGCAATTGGCGAAGGCCGCGAAAACACTGGTCGAGGTGTTGGACAACACGGAGTATTCCGGCGCAGAGGCCGCCTCGGTGCTGGCCGATCAGGTTTCCTTGCCCGAGATACGCGCCGCGCTGGAGGTGGTGAACGAAGTGGTGAATCCCGACGGAACCGGGGCGGACACTGCAACCGAGATGATGCGCCGGTTCGCCACCGTGCGCTCGTTCCTGCCGGCGTTGGCCGCGGTGGCACCCTTCGGGGCCACCGCGGGCGGGACGCCAACGTTGGCGGCGCTGACGGCGCTGCCGGAAGTTCTGGACGGCCGCAAAAAGGACCCGGCCGAGGTTGATCTGTCCGTGCTCTCGCCGGCTTGGCAGCGTCTTGTCACGGTTGCGGAGGAGATCGACCGCAAGGCCTATACGGTGGCGGTGATGGAGGCCGTCCATAAGGCGCTGCGGCGTAGGGACATTTTCGTGGTGGGTGGGCGTCGCTGGGGAGATCCCCGGGCGCGGTTGCTCACCGATCCGGCGTGGCAGAAAACCAAGACTGAGACCTTGAGGGCGCTCCAGCTGCCGGAAGAGCCAGCGGACCACCTGGCCGATGTTCGCCACCGCCTTGATGCCCGTTATCTTGCGGCGGCCGAGCAACTGGCCGACAATCCCGCGATACGCATTGATGATTCCGGCAAAGTCCACCTCTCACCTTTGGAGGCCAAGACGATACCGGAGTCACTGACGCAGTTGCGGAGGTTGGTCTCCGGGATGCTGCCGCGGGTGGACCTGCCCGATGTGCTGCTGGAAGTGCATTCCTGGACGGGGTTCCTCTCGGAATTCAGCCACGTCTCGGAGGCCTCCGCAAGGATGGGCCAGCTCAGCGTTTCGGTCGCCGCCATCCTGGTTGCCGAGGCATGCAACGTCGGCCTGACACCGGTGGTCAAGGACGGCCACCCCGCACTGACTCGGGGACGCCTGACGCACGTAGATCAAAACTATGTACGCGCCGATACGCTTCGCGCGGCCAACGCCCGTCTAATCCAGGCCCAGTCCGGTCTGGGACTCGCGCAACGCTGGGGCACAGGCTTGTTGGCGTCAGTCGACGGAATGCGGTTCGTGGTGCCGGTGGCCACCGTCAATTCCGGGGCAAATCCCCGGTACTTTGGCCACGGTCGTGGATTGACTTGGCTGAACTATCTCAACGACCAGGTCTCCGGGCTGGGTGCCGTCGTGGTCCCGGGAACGGTCCGCGATTCCCTGCATATTTTGGATGGGCTGCTCGATCTTGATGGCGGCCAACGCCCCGAAATGGTCGCCACCGATACGGCCTCCTACTCGGACCAGGTTTTCGGGCTCTTCACCCTGCTCGGATACCGGTTCTCACCCCGCCTGGCAGGGTTACCGGACCAACGGTTCTGGCGCGTCGACGCCACGGCGGACTATGGGAAGCTGAACGCGGTGGCCGGCCGCAACCGAATCAACATGGAGCTCATTACGGCGAACTGGCCGGACATGCTTCGCCTTGCCGGGTCCTTGACCGCCGGGACGGTGCGCGCCTCGGAAATCCTGCGGGTCACCCAGGGCGGTGGGACACCAACTCTGCTCGGAAAGGCGTTGGCGGAGTACGGCAGAATAGCCAAGACCGAGCATCTGCTGGACTTCATCGATGCCGACGAGGGTTATCGTCGGCAAATCCACACCCAGTTGACTGTGCAGGAATCCAGACATGCGCTGGCCAGACTCGTCTTTCATGGCAGGAGAGGCCAGATACGCCAGTCCTACCGGGAGGGCCAGGAAGACCAACTTGGCGCACTCGGTCTGGTGCTGAACGCGGTCATCTTGTGGAACACCCGCTACCTGGACGCCGCGCTCACCGAACTCCGCGACCGCGGCGTCCCCGTTGCCGACGAGGACGTACAACGACTGTCGCCGCTGGTCTCGGAACACATCAACATGCTGGGTCGCTACTCTTTCGCCGCGGACTCCACCGGCACGCAACTTCGACCTTTCAGGAACCCCGACGAGGACCGGGAAGCCTGAACGAAGCAATACAGCGCTGACATCTACCGGCCCGCGAGGGGAAC
>NZ_NRGV01000048.1:0-1076 GCF_002332385.1 Glutamicibacter sp. BW80
CCATGAAATACCGAGGTTAGCATCAAGAAGGCACTCACTGACCTCGCCACGGTGGTTGGGTATGGAACTTTGGCAGGGGTCATCGGCGCAGCACTACTCCCATTGACTAGTGGTTTTTTGAATCAGTCAACAAGTCAACATTCAGGCGCTCTACTGCCTTCGGTTTTAGTTGACCTGCCAGCTTCTGGGGCAATTCTTGGCTATTTATTCGGAATTATTCGAATCATACTTAATTTTGGAATTCAATCAACAAACCATTTTTATTCGCATTTTTTAATGCCATCGTTGTTCGCGATACTTCTCTACGTACTTTATAGAATTGGATTGAATTTCGAACTACTTTATAGTTTCTCGGTTGATAATGAAATTACTTTAAAAGAATTTCCTATGGACGCATGCTCTTCCGATGAGGGGGCAATTATGGTCCAAGAAAATATTGCTGATCCTAGTTGGATTCTGGCCGCAGCTGAACGATGTGGGGTGCCGGTTCTAATGAATAGCCGAGGGTTCGTGGTAGCCACAAATTGCGTAGTGTTAGGTCTAGCTTTTGCTAGATTTTTCAATTACTTACGAGCCAGGTTCAAAAACTTGATAAATTCAGAATTTGACCTTAAGGACACGCTGGCTTAACTGACCTCATGCCTATAAAAGGGCTGTCGATGCCATTTTCATAGCGGGAAAATAGCAACGGTTCAATTCAGAGATGCAGCGACAGCAGGGGCTGTGGCTTGCTACATAACAAGAAATTAGCTGAACTGCTGAATGGAATTGGCCGGTAACGCGCGCCCGATGAAGCGTCACTAGGATTTCGCCGTATTGCCGGCATGAGATCATCAGCTCACACCATTTGGCTGTCGGGGCAACTTCGCAAGGCGCCCTGCTGGTTGAGGTCTACCCGCACCCGACGCAGTACTGCGCGGGCATGAGTTTCGCGCCTTGAGAGGCGTCCACGCACCATGTATTCTCACAGCAGGTCGCGACCTCCAGGGCTCTGGACATCGGCTCCCCATGAATAGTTAGAGTTCCCCGGAATGCTGGGGAAGAATCCACCTCCGGCACTATTAATCCAGTCATTC
>NZ_NRGV01000049.1:0-120208 GCF_002332385.1 Glutamicibacter sp. BW80
CTCAAAGAGTCAAATATTCACTTGCAACAGCAAGAGCATGATTTTCCGGTAATCAGCCATGACGGATGATTCCTTTCGACGGCCACGACGTCGGTGTCGTGGGTGAAAGGCTTATCCTGCCGAGAATGCCGTATGAGCGCTACCCTGTCGTTACATCGGTGCTATCCATTCGGCGCATCCATTCGGCGCACACCTACTACCAAAAGCCTCTGCTATACAGGCGCACACCTACTACCAAAAGCCTCTGCTATACACTGAAGTTTCTGCCGAGCTTCGAGAGCTGTTGAAGAAGCTTCAGCGTGGATGAAAAGTACTTACTAAGGCTTTGGCACGAAACAGGAGGTACGAGGTGGATTTAAAAGGGATTTAACGTAGAAGATCCCCGATTTCTCAGGGATCTTCTGATGGGCTTGGTTTGAGCATGTCCAGAACCCTGCACCCAGAGAGACTTGGCCTGAAGGTCATTCTGGTCTTTCGGGTTTCACCCATCCGCTGCGTGCACCAGAAGTAAAGATTAACACATCAGAGCGCTAAGTAAACGGAATCGGGGTTATACGATAGTTCCGAATAATGGGAAAATCACGCGTTCCGAAAGCTTCACCGAGCCAGCTGCCTTGAAAAGAATGGCATCTCCAGGACGAATCGAGTCACGCGTTGCAAGGATCAGATGTTCAAAATTGTCGAAGTGGAGCACCTTCATTCCTGTCAATCGTGCTTTCTCCGCAGTAAATCTTGATCCTTCACCTATGCACAATAGGAGATCCACAGGCAGTTCTCCTATCAGAGTACCAATAGCTTCGTGGTTCTCTTGAAGTTTCGTTCCCTGCTCTCCCATGTCACCCATGACTACGATGCGACGTCCCCCGTCAGCCAAGCTCAGTGTAGTTAGAGCCTCCAATGCCAGCCCCATTGAGAGAATGTTGGAGTTATAGGCATCAATCAAAAGACGATACCCTCCAACTTCTACAAGATTCTGTCTGATAGATGCAGTCTGATATCGGGAAAGCCCGGCAACGATCCTATGCGGCGCAATCCCAGCCTCACGTGAAGCTGCAAACACGGCCAAGGCGTTCCCCACATTGTGTAGACCCTGCGCATGTAGCAAAACTTCGAACGCACCGTCCGCACATACCACTTCGAAGACAAGATCATCTCCAGAATTCTGAATATTGCGAGCAAAGTAATCACAGCTGGAATCCGAAATACTGTACCGAATTGTACGAACCGGAGGATCCTGTGCTCGAAGATATTCGTTGTCATTATTCAATATGAGAACACCGTCGGGCTTCAACCCGTCTGTGATCTGCATTTTTCCCTTGATGATGTTCTCAATTGAACCCATCTGATCAAGGTGACCTTCGCCAATTGCCGTGATAACAGCAATATCAGGTCTAATTAATCGCGAGACTTGACTAGCGGAACGAGGTGTGCCACCGTTGACCTCTTGAATATACGCCTCATCTGAAGCTCGAAGTTTCTGGAGGACTAAGGACGCAGTAGTCAGTGTGTTGTTATTCCCGGCGATATGCATGGTCTGGTAATTTCGATCAAAAACACCACCCATTAGCTCTTTCGTAGTGGTTTTACCGGCCGTTCCGGTGATTGCAACGGTGATCGGATTGTAGCGACGGCGTATACGTTTCATGAGTACTTTGTAGGCACGCCAAGCATTCTCCACAACCAACGTCGGAATACCCTTTTGAGGTGCTTCCGAAATGACGAACCGTGCACCTAGAGAGGCCGCATCTGCCGCTACCATTTGGTCGAGATGGCGACGTGAACTCGTGTGCTTCACTAGAACCACTGCGCACCCAGCCTTCACATCGCCCTTGCGGGTGACAATCCCTGGAATTCGGGACTGCATTGACGTTCTCAATAAGTCAGCGTCGGAAGGAGAGAATTCAGTCCCCAGTGCCTGGCAGATCTCTTCCGGTGTCAGGTTGGGCTGGAAATCTGACGCAATACTGATTGTTCGTGATCGGTCCAACTTAAGATTGGTTCCAAGCAAGTATGAAACTCGACTCGTGGTATCAGAAATCGCTTTCGTGCCGAGATGAGATTTGTAAAAGGGATGCATAGGTAGCGAAGTCGGGAACCCCTCCAAAACTGGAGCGTACCTCTGGATAGGAATGTAGCTTTGATCCACATCGATAGCGCCCTCTGCAGTAATACGTACCACGAGGCGGAGGAGCGCGGATTCGCTGTGCTTTGGATTCACTGATCCGGACACAAGCGTGCCGAGTGAAGTAGCGATCGGTACACGCCGCTTGTCCAGAGTCTCATGTACATAGATCCGGCTGACCACCATCGCTCGACTACAAATAACATAATCGAAGCCTGCTTCGGCCATGATTTTTGCTGATTCTAGACGCTGAGCTCGGCTGTAAGGCTTATTCGAGGAGCTACAGTCCAAATATCCAAGAATAAATTGGGCACCTTGTTCTCTAGCGGCCCGAGCGGCGGCCTCGACTTTCTCAGCAGTGAAACCGTTGAGAAGCTCTGATGCTCCAGCATCTGTGATCATGGTTCGAGTTCGGTATAGTTCCATTGAGAAAGACAAGACCGCAATTTTTATGTCATTTACGTCAATAATTGGTGATTTCGCGCTACCCAAACCACTCGGAATCATCGAAGCAGCCCTGACTGCCTCTTCTGTGGATGCGATCCCGCGAACACCTGCATCGAGATTGTAAGGATTCGCAAGCGCGAGGCAATCAAATCCGGCAAACTTAATCCCGTCGAGATACTCTTTGCGAGCATTCGCGTAGTGTCCTGCAACGTGCATTCCACCAAGAGTCGCAATGGAGGGAAAATTATCAGCGACAACCGAATTTAGACTAGCTATGGCCAGATCTGCCGTCTCAAAACAAGAGCGCAAACTCTTGAACGCAGGCCGGAAATCATATTCGCGGTCTAGCGAAGCCGTTTGCTCAATTGCCCGATCATAGGACAGTAAACCTGCACATAAGATAACGGCTTCATTCTTGGCACCTGACTCAGTTTGTTTCCAATGATGCGTCTCTTCGTCTGGCACGAAACGGCTGCCATGTTTAGCACGCTCGGAATGAGACTTATCAGAGAGTGGCGTGAAACGAGGTTCGCGAATCGAGAATTTCTCGACAAGTTTGTCGGCGAGATCATCACCCTTAACCGGGCTTACATCGACCGGTTTCAGATCCAAATCTAACTGTCGGTATTGTGCACCCAATGAAGTTTTTATACGATATTTGTCCGCTTCAGCATCAAGAATCGAATAGTCTAGATCCCCTGAAACTAGAACTTCGCTAGGCACGACGGTTGAAAACCCACGGATGTCCAAATGGTCGATGATCTTAGCCGGGATAAAGCCATCATTTTTCACAACAACCTTTTGGTTACCGTCACGCGTTAGAGTAAGCGAGCCAATGAATGAGTCCTGCGTAATCGGCTTTTTACGCTGAATATCGGCGATGAAATTGCCGCCCGAATAAACAACTGGCACGATTCGACCATCGGAGGATCGAACGGTCGTGTAGTGCTGTGGGCAATGAGAGTGAGAACCAAAAATGTAGTCGGCTCCAGCATTTGCCACCATTCTTGCGAAGTCAACTTGCCGTTTCGCAATTGTGTCAGTGTACTCATTTCCCCAGTGACAATAAGCAAGCACAAATTCTGCGCCCGCTGCCTTGGCCAAGGAGATATCAGCCGCGACTTTCTCTGCATCGAGGAGACTCGCAGCAGCCGCCAGTCCGGCAGCAGTGAAATTATGCTGCTTCATCTTCTGCCGGATAGGATCCAGATAAGCAACTAGAGCGATGCGCATCCCTTTGATCTCGATCATCGTGTAGCGACTTTCGTCTTCACCTGCGTACAGCCCGCAATGTATAAGTTCTGCGCGGTTGAGCGAATCGAGAGTCTGTAGTATGCCCTTCATTCCAGTGTCATACATGTGGTTCTGAGCATTCATGACGACATCAAACCCTGCATTTCTCACCGCAGTTAAGAATGCGAACGGCGAGTTGAGGTGCGGTCGGTCATCCACAAATTTTCGCTCATGCATATATGGATACGCATCCGCAAACATCGATTCGAGATTGCCAATTGAAAGATCATATTTTTCAAGCAGGGGCTGCACATACCGGAAATTCTCTGTGAAGTCATAGACGCCGTCACGCAATGAACTTACCTGCTGCCGGAATCCACACATGAGGTCGCCAACCATGGAGATCGTGACGTCCCCTTGGGGGAGGCTATCTTTCAACCGGTATACATCGCCGTCAAGATGAAAGCGGGACAAATTTACATCAGATTCAGAAGCCCCGCGAACAGAACCCTGAAATTCATCTAAAGCTGGGCGATTTTCAAAAAGGTCGAGATAAGCTTCTAGATCTGCAGGCGAGCCAAGGAGTTTGGAAACGGTGTAACCCGTTTCCCGCCCAAAAGAGGAATCTATTAGTGCTTTTGGAAATCCGCCATTTCGCACTTCCAGCCCAGTATCTTTTGCCCAGAGATCAGCAGGCGATCCGGCTGAACAGATTAGCGTAGTATTAGTAGGAAACGCCGAAACACCTACGAAAACTACGGATTCCGGTACATGTACCTCGCTCAGCAAATCGCAACCATAAAATGCCCCGGTGGCGATTTCTTCAAGACCGGAATTGAGCCATAGATTCTCGAGCGATGAGCATCCAGCATAGGCACGAGACCCAATTTCCTTAACCTGAAAAGGAATTACCGCTTTCTTGAGAGAATAACAATTTTCGAAGGCTCGTTCGCCCAAATATTGCAATGTCACAGGTAGCGCGTGCTCGACAATGGATCGTACCACTTTACGTTCGTCGGTTGGACCGGTCCCGACAAAGTGTGGCAACTCGGCAAGCGCGGAGCATCCTGCAAATGCCTCGGACTCTATGCGCCTCAAATCATACGGAAGGACCACGGACTGGAGCGAGGTGCAAGCTCGAAAAGCTCGCGCTCCAATTCGTTCAATACCAGCAGGGAGTTCAATATCTGTAAGTTGATCGTTTTCAGCAAAAGCTTCGTTTTCAATTGAAGTTACCGAAATGCCGGATACTTCTAAAGGAATTCGGACGATGCCCCTAGTGCCCAAACCAGACACTAAGGCAGCTGAAGTTTCTGAAATTAGAAAATTCATACCATCGACGATAATTGATTCAGCGGAGTGCGACTCGTCTAGTTTCTTCGAATTAGTTTTCAAAATAGTCCTTTGATGATAATGTAGGAAAATTGTAGTCTACTGATAAAAAAATAAGTTTCGATCGGTGGATAATGAAGAATTATCTTTTGGAGACTAAGAAGGATTCAACCAGGGTCGTCACCTTTCGCATTAAGGCTACGTGCATGCTCGTGATTCATACATTTTCCCGAACGCTTTGAGTGGTAGAGCCATTGATACAATGTCGTTGTTTTGTGAAGAAGGACAATCACAAGTTGCCTGAGAAATGCATAGAACTTTTTCGATGCCATTTCAAAAACGGTCAATCTGACTACCGCGATCGGAATCATCCGAGTAATTTAGAAAATCAGCTATGAGCCCTCCGATACCACCCGAAAACTGAAGCGCAATGGCTGCATAGTAGTCAGCGTGCGGGAACATTGTGTATCTCAAAATTGCTAGCCGGCAGTTCTAGATCAGCGCTTATGAAAGTATCCTTCAACTAAATTTTCGATATCCAAAATGGCCGCCTAACGGTTACCGAGGGACACGGGTGTCAAACCTTCATAAATCGCTCCGCGCTTGAATCCAAACAGGGTGAATTGAATTGGAATACGCCGATGGGTGAAAGAAATGATCAGCTGGTATGTGCCGAGCGATGGCTAGGCAGCCAACTCCCATAGGGAGGCCGTAATAGGCGTCACAATAAACTCCCTCAGATAATCCACAGAAGCATAAAGGATCCCCCCCTTCTGAAAAGAAGAAAAGACATACTCAATGTTCAGTCTGCCAAAGAATTGGTGGTGCTTCCAGGTCCTTCGCTTAAGGCCCACGAAGGCAATCCCCACCCGTGAAGCTATCTTCGTGCAGAATCCACCCCGAGGAATTCCTTTGCCGAGGTCAGCAAAAAACACTGACCTTCCGCCGAAATTGAGCGTCCGACTTCTCAGATGTAAAAGTTCGCCTACAGTGTATTTGTCACTCGTATTCCTGACCATAGTGGTCGTCAGATCGGTAAATGCGGGAATTTGGATTTCGTCGCATAGTGATGAATGTCTTGCATATCTACTCCGTAGAGACCTTTTCTATTCATCAATGTTTCCAAATCGCCAAACCATTCACCGCGTGATATTTCCTTGTACTCGTCAAGGTCAAATGCTTCGGCGTATCCATCAAGCACGGTTTCCCCAAGAACGTCGAGTGCCATTAGCGTTTTGCGGCATTTATCGCATTTTCCACAATTTTCAATCCCCAATAGGCAAACTGTTAGATAACGGAAACTTTCAGGCATCTTTGCCACGAGTTCAGTCTTTTCTAGTCGATTCCAAGACTGATTAGAATTGTAAAATCTCATACTGCCTGTGCCCAGGTAAGGCAGTAGCCACTTTTCGTAAGAAGCCGCATCATACGTCAAAGAGAAAGAGAAATTATCCAGGTTATATGCCGATGAATAGTAATATTTACTGAATAGTTTTTGCAGACTCATCGCAGCGGCGACATTTCGGTAGGTGTGGGAGTATGAGAAGTAGCTTCTTCCGAAAGCCGCTCTCAGGAACGCTGACAAGTTGGAATCAACCACAACCAGATCGTAGCTATTTTCGGCACTGAATTGGTGAGCTTTGGCGAGCTGGCCCTCGTAGAGTTGACGTGAGGTCAGTTTACTATTTCCCAGCGTAGCGTCCTGTCCGTGGTGAGCGCCAACATTGAAATAGGTGAAATGAGTGATCCTATACTCTTCCAAAGGCGAGGACTTTGAATACTCTGAAAGCGTTGCGAAAGAATCAACTCCCAAGGACATACCAGAACCAACACCGCGACCCTGAAATACGCTGTCCTCTATGGGCATTTCCAAGTCAAGAGACTGTCCGGCGCTTCCTTTAGCTAATCTGAGTTGCGGAATCACATGGTACTGGAGATTATAGGCTAGCTCGCGCGAAATCGGCCATTCTGACACAATCTTGCCGTATCCAAGACGTATGGCAAAACGAACGAGAGCGACAACTGCAGGATCGCAACGATCATCCGTGAAATATCTGGCCCATTGTTCCGAAACTTGGAACCAGAGATCATGTTCGCCCGATTCAGTCTGAATGGTAAAGACTAAGCGGGCCGTTGAATTGGCTGAGTTGGCTTGCGTCTTGACGTTCTTAACTGTGATGGTCTTCAAGTAAAGGTTCCGCCGTTCCATGTACTGACTGGACTTCAAACCACTTAAGCTTATCGTAACACCAGGGCGTATGCATTCTCTGACCCGAATCCGCGAGTAGTGCATTTCCGGGACGAGTTTCTCGAAGATGATCCGGTCGCTGATCCGTGGGCGGTGGCATCCCCATGGGTGCTCGTCTTTGCCTTCGGGGATAAGTGCCTTGAATTGGTGTGTTTCGTCAAGTTAAAGTGAGCCATTAAAGCGGTAAAAAGTAAGCCATCTCGGCGCAGAAATGGGCCATGTCAGCGCTAACGCCGCCGAAACAGACCAAAAACCCCGTAAACACAAGGATTCACGGCCTGCCCCAGCAGCATCGCAGCACTTAGAAAGGTGGCTGGGCGCCGTCCCACTCCTCTATCAACTGCCGCACGGACTTCCTCTCAGGAACCACAGCTCCCTGCACCCAGTCAACAGCCAGCATCCCGTCTTGGGACCACCCCGCAGCAGGGTCAAGAAAATCCTGCGGCCATGGAGCCGGCCGACCGGACTCATCCCACCAGCCCGTTCCTTCCCCGCTGGCCAGCAATTCCAGATCTTCCTCCAAAGTGCGCCCTTCAGGGGCCACCGTCCCGTGGCCTGCTCGCCCATCAGGTTCCCTTCCTCAACTTGTTCTTCGGCATGTTCCTGGCGCAGTTCATCGTGTTCGCCGCTCATTTCATCAACGCGTGTTTCACCCGGTACGACTGCCCACGGAACTGCAACAGCCTGCCATGGTGAACAATCCGGTCAATGACCGCAGCAGCCATATTGTCATCACCGAACACGGTGCCCCAACGCTTGAACTCCAAATTCGTCGTCAGCACCAGACTCCGCTTCTCATACCCATCAGCAATGACCTGGAACAACAACCTGGCACCTTCGCTATCGATCGGAAGGTACCCAAATTCGTCAATGACAAGGAGCTGGTTCTTCGCGATGGAGCCAAGCTCCTTATCCAACCGGCCTTCATCTTTCGCCCGGCGCAACGTCATCACCAGCGACGCGGTGGTGAAGAACCTCGCCGGAATGCCCCGCAGGCACGCAGCGGCCGCCAACGCGGTGGCCAAATGCGTTTTGCCGGTGCCCACGTCGCCGAACAGCACCAAATCCTGGGCATGCTCCAAGAAATCCAAATCACTCAACGCTTCACGCCCATAGTCCGGTGGGAACGTCACCGAGGTCCAGTCATAGCCCACCAACGATTTCAACGCCGGAACTTCGCGGCCTTCAACAACCGCTGATGACGCGACGCCGTCCTGGACTCATGCTCGGCTCGGAGCAGCTCATAAAGGAATTCCCGCTGTTTCGGCGTGCCCTTATGCGCCCACTCAGAGATCACCGCAGCGGTCATCGAGGCCGCCCGGCCAGCCTGCACCAACTCTTCAACGCTCACCAGACTCATGCCAGCACCGATTCTTCTTGCTCAGCGAAGAGCCTGTCATAGACCGACAGATCAACATCCCCGGTTTCCGGCTCGGTGCCTTCGGCCAACCTCCTGGCCAGCATGCCCAACGTTTCATGGCCAGGATCATCGCCTTGCTCAATGATCTGCCCTGCAGCCTGCACCGCGGTTTCAAACCCTGCAGCTTCACTGGCCTTGTCCAACGCTGTCAGCAACCGGCGCCGGTCCTCGGCCACGGCGCTATCCAGCCAGTCACGCACGGGATCAGAAACCACCGCCCGCACTGGGGAGTTAGCCCACGCCCCCGGACGGTGCGCCAGCAACGCGAGCACCCCGGAGGGCTCCATGATTGTTTCCGGATGAACTCCGAAGACTCGTGGAAACCGCCGCAGCACGGCCGCCTGCTCATCGAGGATCTCAATGACATCGTGACGGATCCCGACCGTCAATGACCTCCTAGCGAACACCGGCCCGGCCGCGTAGGTATTGGTGCCCACCTGCAGGTGGCCGTATTTATCGGCTTTACGCGACTCGTAGCGCACCGGGTCAAACCCCGCCCCCGGCAACGCCAAGCCAGCCTGAACATCCTGCTCGAAGAGGTCCTTGATCAGAGTCCTACGCCGCCAATGCGGTTTGCCTCCGAGCCGATCACACCGTTCCAGCAGCACCTTGTTCAGCCCTTCCAACGTCGCCGCATGAGGCAGCGGGACCAGCAGATTCCGGCGCAGGAACCCCACCGCGTTCTCAACGTTGCCCTTCTCATTGAAATCACGAGTTCGTGATTTCAATGATTATTCCGAGGATTCCGTTATCCCGAGTACTCGTCGTATGTGGCGTGCTGTCGTGGTTTCCAACGCTCGTTTCTCGGGATAACTACTTGAGGCCAGCGAGTCGGAGAATCAAATCATCCGAACCCTCCCAGATCGGAGCGGGATCGGGAGTGTTGCTGGCAGCCTTCTGGATAGCCTCGCGCACCATCTGGTTATCGGCCGAGGCATAGATTTCGGTTGTGGAAATATTCGCATGGCCCAAGAACTCCTTGATATGCGGCAAAGGCACCCCGGCACGCAGCATCTGCATCGCACGCGCATGCCGAAGCTGATGGGCATTCACATGCTCGGGAACCTCGGGGCACTGCTCCCGTGCGATGGCCGCATATTTGTTGAGCATGTAGGCGACGTTGTCCTGGCTCATCTGATGCTGTCCACCGGCCCAGACCGTATAGAACAACGACGCCTCCAGATCGATTGGGGCCGGATGAAACATCTTCAGATACTGCTCCAAGTGGCGCCCTGTCTTGTCCATGATCGGCACCGTTCGCGCCTTGCGCCCCTTGCCGGTCAGCGTCACCGCACCGCCTCCGGGCGTGGTGACGATGTCGGCAGGCTGTAGGTCCAAGACTTCCTGGATGCGCGCGGCGGCATCGAACATCAGCAGGATCAACATGGTGTCACGCAACCCGTGGCGGGTTTGTTGCCCCGGCGCACGAATCAACGCCTCCACCGCAGGCATGACCAGCGCATCCGGAATACGTTCCGGCGCACGTGCAGGGCGAACCCTCTTGACGTCCAACCAGATCGCAACCAGTGCCGGTTCCTCCCCGGCGCAGTATGAGAGGAAGGACTTGACGGCGGCCAGCCGCTGGTTCGCGCTGGAGGCGCCCAGGTGACGGACATCCATGAGCCACGAGATGAACTCGGACATGCTGCTGTAGCTGATCGCATCAAAACCGACCTGCTCGAGCTTCAAGGACCGCGTGTCGCCCAGAAACGCCAGCAGCGTGTTCAGGGCCGTCTTGTAGGAACGGATCGTGTGTGGGCTGAGTCTGCGCGAACGGGGCAGATAGCTGGTCAACCAGCTGCGCACCAGGGCGAAGAATTCATCGGATTTCATGGTCTGCCTCCGGGAACATGGATTCAATATGGGTGTTGGCGATGGCGCGCAGATCGGGGTGGAAATCGGCGGCCAGATGGAAGTAATACCAGGTATCTTCCGTGTTGCTATGCCCCAAATGCAGGCTCAGATAGGCAACCAACGCCTCCGGGTTCCGCCCGGCGCGAGCCCACCGGTTGATCAGTTCGACCACGTGGGTGTGGCGCAGGTCGTAGGGCCGCGGAGGCGAAGCGGGACTCGCCACGATGAGCGGGGCAGTGGCATCCAGAAGCTCATGGAACCAACCGTCCAGTGCCCTACTGGTGTAGATGTTTCCCTGACGGTTGGAGAAGAACGGAATCCGATCCGGGCGAAAGGCACTGATTGCTGCGTCGTATTGGCGGCAATACTCCTGAAGATCCGGTGACAGGAACACCGTCCGGTCCTTGTGTCCCTTAGACTCACGAATCAGCACTGCACCGCGGGCCAGATCGACATCGTTGCGGTGCAGTTTCCTCGCCTCTCCCGGGCGCAGGCCCAGGCAATAGATCATCCGAAACATTACCGGAATGATCAGATGCCGCTGCCTACCAATTCGCGAATCCTTGATCGCGTCGGCCGCATCAAAGAGCAAACGCAGCTCCCGATGGGAAAAAATATGCGGGCTGTAACGAATCCGCCGGCCAGGAATGCCTGGCGGGATGACGTAGGCCTCGATTCCCAGCGCGGCCATGTGCTTGGCCAGCTGCCTGAGGGGGGCGATCCTCGTGAGCTGACCGTTGATATGTTCGGCTGGATGTTTCACGACCCATTCCATGGCCATCTCCCGGGAAAGATTACTCTGCCCCGGGTAGTGCTGAGCACATATGGCGTCGAAGGCCAACAAATGACGCTCGGAATCTTTATACGACAGCCCCAGTGCATGCTTCAGCTCCAGCAGACCCTGGATATGAGGGGCCAAGCCACTGACAAAGCCGCTCATGGCCTTGTCCCTCGCGGTTCGATCCCCGTGAAATCAAGGCAGCATTCCCGCATGCGGTTCTCGTCGGCGGCCAGGTAGTGCTTGGCCGAGGAAATACTCCGGTGGCCCAGCGCCCCGGAGATCACCGGCAACGGCGTATCGCCTTCGAGTATCCTGGTGGCCAGGGATGCCCGCAGCACCCGGAAACCGTGCCCCATCTCTGGCTGGGAACCACATCCTGTCCGGGCAAAGGCACCGGCCGCCATGTGATGCAAGCGATTCGTTGGCGCCAGGGCTACGAACGGGGCTTGGGTCCGGAGGAACACGTGCTCGTCGTTCGTCCCTGTGGGTCTGTCGTGCAGCAGGTAGTCGGCGATGGCCTCTCCGACATCGGCCAGCAACGGCAGAACCAGCAGCGCCCCCGTTTTATGTTGCGCCAGGGTGATGCATCCATGCCGCCAATCGATATCCTGCAGGCGCAGGGCCACGATGTCGACGGGACGCAGCCCGGTGCGTGCGCCCAGCAGCAGCATTGCACGGTCCCGGATTCCACTGACCGTATCCGGGTCGGGCGAATTTGCGAGTAGCTCGATCTTCGCGGCCGGCAGCACGGACACATGCCTCACGTGTCGTGAAAAGTTACGTGGAACAGCCCGCAAGAGACCCGAGCAGCTTCGAGTCTCTTCGAGAAACCGGCAGAGCACCCGAATCGCCGAGAGTACCGTGCCCATGCTGCCGGGCTGGTAGTTTTCCGCCAGTGATACCAAGGCGGAGGCCACCTCTGCACCAGTCAATGCCTCAAGATCCGTGATTCCTTGCGCTTGCCACGACGCCAAGGCGCGGCGCCCCACGGTGGCACGCAGGTCTTGGGTGGCTTGGGCCAGTCCTTGGAGGGCCAACCACGTTTCGAATTGCTCTTGGACCGGGCGAAACACCTGGTTGAGCGCAAAATTCGGGCGGGTGTGTCTGGAGAGCTTCCACCTGTATGTGCCGGTGTGCTGGACCTCAGACAAGACCAGCGCCGTCTTGCGCAGGAGCTTGTATTTCCATTCCTTGAACCGACCCGCGGCCAGTTCCGTGGCCAGGAACCGCAGATACGAGGCCAGACCTTCGTCGGTGAACTCGGTGATGCCATTTTCGGAACAGAACACCTCGAAGCGGTGCCACGCCCACCGATACTGCATCAGCGTCGATGGCGCCTGGTTGAGCTTGAGGATCACGGTATCGGATTTGGAGATCAGCTCGGCAATGGGGATCTTCATTTCTTTCTCACCTCTTGTGAATGTGAACAGGGGGGGTGAGTCAGCGTAAGCCCGGATTGTTATCCCGAGGAAGGTCCCTCAAAATCCTCGGGGTCAAAGGACTTCAGACGCATGTTCGGGATAACGTAATCCTCGGAATAATCATTGCCCGAATATGGATTGCAATACTTCGCTTCGGACCGGTAATGCGCTTTGAACGCAGCAAACAATTTCGTTTCCAACACCTTGGTCTTGACCCTGCGCCCCACACCGGTGGCGTTATCGAAGATCATCCGGTGCGGCACCGCCCCAATGTGTTCAAAGACCGTCCGCAACCCGTGGCAAACACATTCCGAGGTTTCACCCCCATACGCCTGCGCGAAGCGCATATTCGAGTACGGGAGGGTGACCACGAAAAGGTGCACGACTTTTTGCTCGCCGGCCAAGAAGACCTCAGCTTCGCCGAAGTCCACCTGGATTGTGCCTGGGGCCCAATCCAGCTCCAGGAACCCGTCGTTCTCGCTCTGGCGTTCTTGCTTATAGCGTTTGACGAATCGCTGCACCGGCGAATACGTGCCCTGGTAGTTTTCTTCGTCCACGAGCCGGTCAAAGATGCGTTGGGCGGTATGGCGTTGTTTGCGTGGTTGGCCGATGTCATCTTCGAGCCAGGTGCTGATGGTTTCCTCGAAGCCGGTGATGACCGAGCCTGCTGGCCGTTTACCCGCTTTGGGCGGGGCTGGTGAGTAGTTGGTGATGCGCAGGTATTTGGCGACAGTGGCTCGGCTGAGGTTCAGCTGAACGGCGATTTTACGCCCTGAGATACCCTCAGAGTCTAATTTCCTGATAGTTTCTTGCACGGACATGGGTTCCGTCATTTCCTTCCAGACCTTCCGGCGCCGAACATAGGCAAAATGGGGCGCCGTAAGGAATTTATCTGGCCAGACGGGCCCATGTCCTTTGCTGTCTTCTTCGTGACAGGAGCGAGGCAAAGGGGGGCAACGTCTGGGCGTGGTGATCAATGGGTGGCCGCGGTCGGGGCTGCGGAGGATTCTTGGCAGTCCCGGTGGCGTGGGTGGCCTACTTCTTACCGCTTTAATGGCCTAAATGTGGCCGCTGAAATGGTCTATTTCTTCAGCCGTAATGGCCTACTTAAAGTTGATCACACACACCCAGATCCACCCGCCGCCGGAACGCGTTCTCGGCCCGTGGTTGGAGCATGATGCTGTTTTGGAGGTCCTCGCCTCCTGGCCCACCCCAGCGTTGCTGAAGCACGCAGGCAAAGCGCGGATCGATGCGAAGCTGAAAAAGCAGGGAGCCCGCCGGCACACCGCGTGGGCCAGCGCCATCATGCATGCGCTGGATGAGCAAACAGTGGTCGTGGTCGGCACCGATGCTGCTGGCCTGGTCATCCCGCACTTGGCACGGCAGTTGATCTCCTTGCATGACCAGCGCGTGGACGTGGCCACGCATTTGGAGGCAATGGTGGAGGCCCACCCTCTTTACCCGGTCCTGACATCCATGCCAGGGGTCGCCGTCAGGACCGCCGCGATCATCATCGCCGAGATCTCCGGCAAGACCTTCACCAGCGCCGCAGCGCTGGCCTCCTACGCCGGCCTGGCACCGACCACGCGCCAGTCGGGCACCTCGATCAAGTCCGAACGCGTCAGCCATTCAGGCAACAAACGACTGAAGCGAGCGCTCTTCCTCTCGGCGTTCGCCTCCATCCGTTTTGATCCGACCAGCCGGGCCTATTATGACCGAAAACGTGCTCAAGGCAAACGCCATAACCAGGCACTCATCGCGTTGGCTCACCGCCGACTCACAGTCCTGTTCGCCATGATCCGGGATGGTTCACTTTATGACGTTCCGGAGCTGAAAATAGCTTGACTTATTACATAGGGGCACCCCCCTATGCAGATCACTGTTGACTTGAACCAATGTGTGATTGAGGGGTCGCGTACGATCGAATCATGATGAATCAAACTGCAATATTTGTTGATGCCGGGTTTTTATTGTCCTTGGGCGGGCATAGAGTTGCTGGAACAACTCTTCGTTCGGCCTTCACCACGCATTATGAGTCTCTAGTTCGAGGAATAGTCCAGATGGTCAAGAAGAATACGGGACTGAATAACCTCCGGGTCTACTGGTATGACGCTTCCAAGGACGGTCTATTTACCGAACAGCATAAGCGTATTGGCCTGATTCCAGGTGTAAAAGTCCGGCTAGGTCGCATTTCCTATAATGGCGAGCAAAAAGGTGTTGATCTCCGGCTGGCCTTGGATTTGGTTGGCGTAGCACGACATGGATCGGCATCCGTTGCTTATCTCGTTTCCGGAGATGACGACCTGGCCGAAGCAGTAGAAGAGGCCCAAGACTTGGGCATGAAGGTCGTATTGCTTGGTTTGCAAAAGGACCAGAGCCGTTTGGGAGTAGCCTCGGTGGCCGAACACTTAGCTCTGACGGCCGATGCTATTGAGGTGATGCCCGATTCCATGATTGATAGTTCATTCACTCGAATCATTGACTGGGATAAAGATAATTGTGATAAAACCGCATTGGTAGCCGGTGCGCCAACCGCGAAGCCCTCGGCGGTAGCAAAACCTGGAATCCCAACCCCCGCCTTATTGGCGCAAAAGGCCCAAGTTCTGCGCAGCGCCGAGCCAACGACTCAAGCGGAAGTCGTCTACTCTTCAGATAGCGAACGTTCGGGTTTCCATGGCCATGCTGCCTACGAACAAAAGGAACTGACCGCGGCTGAAGAAATTGGGGCCAAAGTAGCTCAGTCCTGGCTTGCCAGCACTACCCAATCAGAGGTTGTTGAACTGGTCGCGGACAAACCGCAGCTGCCGCCAGAAATCGACCGAACTTTACTGAAGGACTGTGCCCAGGTGCTCGGGGAGTGGAAAACGGATCAACAAACCATCCGTCGTACCCTTCGTGGCGCTTTTTGGGACTATCTGGATCAGATCATGTGACGCGATGATCGCCTCGCAGAATCCAGCTTCCAGCACTGACTAAGGTAAATTTGTATCGTGACTTCTCAGCAGAAACCCTTTTACATCACCACAGCTATCTCCTACCCGAACGGCACCCCTCATATTGGGCATGCCTACGAGGTTGTCGCAACCGATGCCATGGCGCGTTTCAAGCGGCTTGACGGGTATGACGTCTTCTTCCTGACCGGTACGGACGAACATGGTCAGAAGATGATGCAGACTGCGGAGAATGAGGGCATCACCCCAGCGCAGCTCGCGCAGCGCAACTCGGATGCGTTCCAGTCGATGAATGATGAATTGGGTACGAGCTACGACCGTTTCATTCGGACCACAGACGCGGACCATCACGCCGCGGCGCAGGAGCTGTGGCGCCGGATGGAAGCCAACGACGATATTTATCTGGACAAGTACGCCGGCTGGTACTCCGTTCGTGACGAAGCCTTCTACACCGAAGAACAGACCGTGGTACGCGAAGACGGTATCCGGTACACGACCGAAACCGACACTGAGGTAACTTGGACCGAGGAAGAATCTTATTTCTTCCGGCTGTCCAAGTACCAGGACAAGCTGCTGGCTCACTACGAAGAGAATGCTGATTTCGGTGCCCCGCGATCACGGTTCAACGAAGTTGTTCGTTTCGTTGAAGGCGGGCTGACTGACCTTTCGATTTCGCGCACAACCTTCGACTGGGGAATCCCGGTTCCAGGCAACGAGAAGCATGTCATGTACGTATGGGTCGATGCACTGACGAATTATTTGACCGGTGCAGGCTTCCCTGACGTGGAATCGGCGTCCTTCCAGAAGTACTGGCCCGCAGACGTTCACGTTATTGGCAAGGACATTTCCCGGTTCCATGCCATCTACTGGCCGGCCTTCCTCATGTCGGCCAAGCTACCGGTGCCCAAGCGCGTGATGATTCATGGCTTCCTGCACAATAACGGTGTGAAGATGTCCAAATCTTTGGGCAATACGGTGTCACCCGATGATTTTGTGGCGCGGTATGGACTCGACCAGGTGCGCTATTTCTTCCTTCGTGAGGTGACCTTTGGCGCTGATGGTAGCTACAACCATGACACCATCGTTGCGCGCATTAATGGCGATCTCGCCAATAACTTTGGAAACCTAGCGCAGCGATCGCTTTCCATGGTGGCCAAGAACTGTGGGGGAGTCCTGCCGGCACCCGGGCAGCTGCTGGAAGCCGATGAACAGATACTGGCTGCCGCCTCAAAGCTCTTGGAAATCAATCAGGAAGCATATGACCGCCAAGACTTCAGTCGGGCTTTGGAAGCCGTCTGGCACGTCTTGGGCGACACCAACGCGTACTTCGCCGAGCAGGAACCATGGAAGCTGAAGAAAACCGATCCAGCACGCATGGAAACGGTTCTCTACGTGACTATTGAAATTGTTCGCAAGGTCGCGATGCTCCTGCAGCCGGTCCTCCCGCAGACTATGACCGGCATGCTTGACCTGCTCGCAGTAGGGCAGGGGACTGCACGCAATTTCGAGAACTTTGACACCGTGCTGGTGCCGGGAACCGAATTGCCAGCGCCGGCTCCGGTTTTCCCGCGGTACGAAGAAGAAAAGTAAGTCTGAAAACTTAGAGCTCCAAGCTTGGTTTCAACCCCAGCTTGGAGCTCTTTGTTTAATCGGTAAGCGCTAGGCGCTGACTACACCGGTCTGGTAGGCAATCACCACGGCCTGGACCCGGTCACGGGCACCGAGCTTGGCAAGAATGTGTCCCACATGAGTTTTTACCGTGGCTTCGGATAGAAACAGATCTCTCGCGATCTCTGGATTCGAACGCCCCAAGGCGATGTGTCCAAAGACTTCACGTTCACGAGGCGTCAAGGACTCTACGGCGGACATCAACGTATCGTCGGTTTGCGATGAGCGTTTTAGCAGCGGGGCCATATGGTCCAGAAGTCTTCTTGTCGTCGAAGGCGCAATCACGGCATCCCCGCGGTTTACCGTCCGCACCGATTCCAGCAGCTCTTCGGGAGGGGCATCCTTGAGCAGGAAACCGCTCGCTCCAGCCTGAATGGCGCTGAACGCATACTCGTCCATATCAAAAGTGGTCAGCACAATGATGCGAGGCGCGGGCTTGGATTGATCCTTAGAAGCCAGTAGCCGTTCGGTCGTTTCGATTCCATCCATTTCCGGCATGCGGACGTCCATTAATATGACGTCTGCAGAGGCCAGTGAGGGAGAGGCCAACGCCTCGCGTCCGTTGGAAGCCTCGGCGACAACATTCATATCCGGTTGGGAATTGATGAGCATTCGGAAACCGCTACGAACCAGAAGCTGGTCATCGACCAAGGCGACTGTAATTGGCTCACTGGTGGTCATTCTATTTAGTCCTCGGAGTAGGGGATGAACACAGAGACGGCAAAACCTCCGCCTGGATGCGGAGCAGCGGTGCTGGTTCCATCGTATAGGGAGACTCGTTCGTGCAATCCGCGCAGACCTTGGCCGGTGCCAGCGATACCCAAGCTTCCTGCGCCCCGGCCGTCATCGATGACGCTCATTTCGATACCTCGATTAGTCCAGCTCAGGGTCACGTTCGTGGTTGACCTTGGGCCCGCGTGTTTCATGACATTTGTCAGCGCTTCCTGCACGCAGCGGTACGCGGTCAGCTCCGCTCCGGTTGGCAACTGGCGACGCGGCGATCCTTTCACCTGAAAATAAACTTCCAGTCCGGACCTCAGGGCAGTTTCAACCAAGTCTGGAATGTTTTCCAATGTCGGCAACGGGCGGTGATCAACCTCTTCATCTGTGCGCAGCACGCCCAACAAGCGTCGCATCTCGCGCAGTGAGGAACGCCCCGCGTCAGAGACCGTCTTCAAGGTTTCAACCGCAATGTTTGGGTCCTGGGCTGCCGCGTAGCGTGCACCATCTGCCTGGGTAATAATCACCGAGAGCGAGTGGGCCACGATGTCATGCATTTCTCTGGCGATATGGTTGCGTTCATCCGAGGCCGCCAGCTCACGTTCAATCAACCGTTCGTTTTCCAAGCGTTGTGCATGCGCGCGCAAGGCGTTGAGAGTTTGCCGCCGACTTCGGGCGAGATCACCAAAGGTCCAGGCCAGCGTTACCACCAGCGATAAACCCACAAAGGAGATGATCATGTCAAAGGACAAGGTGGCCTGACCGTAGGAACCCGGGCCAAAGATGTTAAAGGTTGCAAGAATCGCACCGAGCAACCCAACGCCTAGGGTAGCGAAAGATTGCCACCGCTTCCCGTAGACGGCCATGGTGTAAATCAGCAAGGGAACCGATAGCTGCGAGGGAAGGAAGAATCCCTGGAAGAACAGCTGCGTGAGGTGAGCGCAGGCCACGACAATCGTGACGCCCCATGGATAGCGGCGGCGAACCATCAATGGGGCCGATTGCAAAATGGCGATGGCAAATAAACTAAGGGCGAAACCCATGCCGTCCCCGGCGCCCATGGCAAGCGCGACCCCTGTGCACATCAAAGTATAAAAAGCGCCGGTGAACAAATCGATCCGGCCTGGATTCGAACGAATCCACCGGTCGATGCGCCGGTGTGGGTTATTAAAGATCAACTGTTCCCTCGTGCCTAAAGACTTCTACTGCTCGAGTCTAGTCAGCGTTCAGAGCTCCGTCCTCATGCCACGGTTTGATGTTCTCATGACTTACATAGAAATGATTCTCAGTATTTGAGATGGGTTCTCAAATGGTGGATTTGCTTCGTTATGATGAAAACATGGGAAACGTCATTAATATTGCTGTCATTCCAGGCGACGGTATCGGCCCAGAAGTGGTTGCCGAAGCCGTGAAGGTCCTGAAGTTCGTGACCAACGGTGGAGGTCAACAAGTTGATCTCACCGAATACACGTTGGGTGCGGAACACTGGCTCAAAACGGGGGAGACCCTGACGGATGAGACGCTCGAAGCCATCAAGCAGCATGATGCCATCCTGTTTGGCGCGGTCGGCGCGGCTCCTGGCGATACCAGAATCCCCTCGGGAATCATTGAGCGTGAACTGCTGTTGAAGCTGCGCTTCTCGTTGGATCATTTCGTGAATCTGCGCCCCGCCAAGCTCTACGCCGGAATCGAAAGCCCGCTGGCTAACCCGGGTGACATCGATTTCGTAGTCGTCCGCGAGGGCACCGAAGGCCCGTACGTTGGAAACGGCGGCTCGGTGCGTACCGGGACCCCGCATGAAATCGCGACCGAGGTCTCAGTGAATACCGCCTACGGTGTTGAGCGTGTAGTTCGTGATGCCTTCACCCGCGCAGCCGCCCGGGCGCGCAAGCACGTGACCTTGGTCCACAAGCACAATGTGTTGGTTTATGCCGGACATTTGTGGCGGCGCACGGTAGAGATGGTGGCACCGGAATTCCCAGAGGTGACCCACGACTACCTGCACGTTGATGCAGCGACCATCTTCTTGACCACCGATCCATCCCGATTCGACGTCATTGTGACCGATAACCTATTTGGTGACATCCTCACTGACCAGGCCGGCGCCATCACCGGCGGCATTGGACTGGCGGCCAGCGGCAACATCAACATGGACCGTACCTATCCATCCATGTTCGAACCGGTCCACGGCTCTGCACCCGACATCGCCGGCCAGCAGAAGGCTGATCCTACCGCCGCAATTCTGTCGGTGGCGCTGATGCTGGATCACCTCGGCATGTCTGCCGAAGCGGCTACCGTTGAGCAAGCTGTCGAAAAAGAGATCACTTCACGCCAAGAATTGACCGATCACCGCACCACAAGTGAAATTGGCGACGCAATCGTGTCCCTACTGGCATAAGCTAAAAGCGATGTATCTCGATTAACCGCTAATCGAGAAGCAAATCCACGGACGGGTGTTCCGCCAATGGCGTGGGGCACCCGTTATTCGTTCATTGAGCAAGGAAGTCCTGAGGCAGATGGAATTCAACGAAAATCTTTCATCGAATCGCAAGAGCGCAGAAGAACGCGCCGCCGTTCTGGCCAACCCGGGGTTCGGAGACTTCTTCACCGACCACACCGTGGTCATTGACTGGACCGCCACCTCCGAGCCCGGCTCGGGCCAGTGGCATGACGCGCGGGTTGAGCCGTACGGGCCGATCGCCATGGATCCCGCCGCTTCGGTATTGCACTATGGCCAGGAGATCTTCGAGGGCCTGAAGGCCTACCGTCACGAAGACGGTTCGGTCTGGACCTTCCGCCCCCATGCAAACGCTGCTCGCCTGAATAAGTCGGCAGCTCGGCTCGCCCTGCCGCAGCTTGATGATGAAGTGTTCGTTGAGTCCCTGCGCAAAATCGTTGCTACCGACATTGAGTGGGTTCCAACCGGTGACGGGGAAGCTCTGTACCTGCGCCCATTCATGATCGCTACCGAGGCGTTTCTGGGTGTCCGTGCGGCACGCGAAGTCTCCTACCGTGTGATTGCCTCACCGGCCGGAAACTACTTCGGTGGAGAGCTGAAGCCGGTGGGCATTTGGGTATCCAAGAACTACGCACGCGCAGGCCGCGGTGGTACCGGATCGGCCAAATGCGGAGGCAACTACGCAGCATCTTTGGTGGCTCAGCTCGAGGCGGAAGAAAACGGCTGCAAGCAAGTACTCTTCCTTGATTCTTTCAACGACAATGCGGTGGAAGAGCTCGGCGGAATGAACGTGTTCTTCGTGACCAAGGATAAAAAGCTGGTCACTCCGGCGTTGACCGGCACCATCCTCGAAGGAGTCACACGTTCCTCGATCATCCAGCTTGCCAAGGATCGCGGCATGGACGTTGAAGAGCGAAAGATCACTCTGGATGAGTGGCGGGACGGCATCGCTAGTGGAGATATCACTGAAGTCTTTGCCTGCGGCACCGCTGCGGTCATCACTCCAATTGGCGTGCTGAAGAATGGTGACGAACTAATCGGTAATGAAAATGCGCCGGCCGGTGAAATCACCATGTCGATCCGTGAAGAGCTGCTCGGCATCCAGCGTGGAACCGTAGAGGACCGTCATGGCTGGCTGGAGCGCTTGGCCTAAATTAGTATTTACGAATAGGCAGTCCACGTGTTCTGAGCGTGGGCTGCCTTTTCTGTACTCACCATCGGCAATCAGGTTTTCGTCTCTGCCCGACTTTTGTGCTTCTCGGCTGGAGAATCTGGAATGGCCGAATGCAATAGTGCAGGAGAGCGGATGATTGCTCAGGAAGCATCGTCTGACCAATGCAAAGAACACAAGCTACCGGCCTGGATGGAAAAACGCGGACCTGGTTGTCCTAGAACAACAGGGCAAGGCGGTTTACAGCGCAGCTGGGACAACAACTGTCATAAATTTCCCGGCCGGGACTCGTGCAACCATTGGCAGCCCGCAGCTCACCCGTCAGTTTGGAAGTCGGCTTACCCTATCAAATGATGGCCGAGTCTTTGCGAACACTGCGAAACCTTCTATTGCCGAATTGGACTTGCAAGCAATTGCTGCAAAGACGAAATCCACAGGTACGCCGACACAAAAGCCGCCGGCGGCCACCAGTTCCAAGGCTCCTTAGCAGCAAATAACCGGCCTCCCGGAAACTGGAACGCTTCAAGCTTTGCGCATGGCTTTTGCCAGATGTAGCAAATCGCACGCAAACCTTCGGATTGGCTTTTCGGCAGCATGCGTTTCAGGGGAAAACATGCCCTAGGCTTGTGTGTATGCGCATTGCAAGATTTGTAGTTGATAGCGACCCAATATACGGAGTCGTCGACGGAAACGATATCCACGTTTTGGCCGGAGATCCTTTCTTCCAGGGAATCAAGACCACCGGTGTTACCCACCAGCTCGACGACGTACGACTCGTGGCACCGATCATTCCCCGCTCCAAGGTTGTTGGGTTCGGTAGAACATATGCGGAACATGCGAAAGAATTGGGAAACGAAGTTCCCAGTGAACCGCTGATGTTCTTGAAGCCAAATACCTCGGTAGTTGGGCACGGCGACCCAGTGACACTTCCTTCGTTCTCCGAAGAAGTCTCCTTCGAAGGCGAACTTGCCGTGGTCATTGGACGTATCTGCAAGGATGTCCCTGCCGAAAAGGCAGCGGATGTGATCTTCGGGTATACCGTGGCCAATGACCTCACCGCTCGCGATGCTCAGCGTACCGATCCGCAATGGGCGCGTGCCAAGGGCTTTGACGGCGCTTGCCCGCTGGGACCGTGGATTGAAACTCAGCTGGAAAACCCAGATGCCGTAGGGATCGTTAGCCGTGTCAATGGCGAGGTTCGCCAGGACGGGTCAACTAGCGAAATGATCTGGTCGGTCAATGACCTTGTTGCCCGTGCGTCCGAAGCCTTCACGTTGCTACCTGGAGACGTTATCCTCACCGGCACACCAGCCGGAGTTGGTTTAGTTGCTGAAGGAGACAAAGTGGAGATTGAAGTAGAAGGAATCGGAACTCTTCGAAGTATTTTTCGGCGTTGATTTTTTCTCCGACTGATTGTGGAATAGAATTATCCTGGCCACCAACTTGCCATCAACAGGCGGTGGTCCCGCACTAGCTCCTCATCACAATGTGATGAGGAGCTTTGCTGTATTTTGTGCTTCTTGCCTTGCAACGAGACTAGAATGAAAACACCATGACTGATCTATCGCTGATTCCTACCGTGACCGACGAAACCCCGGTTCGCGTTCGTTTCTGCCCATCGCCTACGGGCACCCCACATGTTGGCCTGATCCGTACTGCCTTGTTCAACTGGGCTTACGCACGCCACACCGGGGGCAAGATGATTTTCCGTATCGAAGATACGGATGCGAAGCGCGACTCCGAAGAAAGCTACAACCAGCTGCTGGACGCCTTGGCGTGGCTGGGCATCGACTGGGATGAAGGCGTCAATGTCGGTGGCCCGCATGAGCCTTACCGCCAGTCCCAGCGCGGCGACATCTACCAGGACGTCATTGCGAAGCTTCGCGCTGCTGGGCACGTCTACGAGTCCTACTCCACCCCGGAAGAAGTCGAGGCACGCCACAAGGCAGCAGGCCGTGACCCAAAGCTGGGTTATGACAACTTCGACCGCGACCTGAGTGACGAGCAAATCGCTGCCTTCAAGGCCGAGGGCCGCGAACCGGTGCTGCGTATTCGCATGCCAGAAGAAGACCTCACCTTCACCGACTTGGTCCGTGGAGAAATCACGTTCAAGCCGGGCACCATCCCAGACTTCGTGGTGGTTCGGGCAAACGGCCAGCCGCTCTACACCCTGGTGAATCCCGTGGACGACGCCTTGATGGGCATTACGCACGTGCTGCGTGGCGAAGACCTGCTCTCGTCAACTCCTCGCCAGATCGTGCTCTACCGCGCCTTGATCGACATCAAGGTGGCTCAGTACATGCCGTTGTTCGGCCACCTTCCCTACGTGATGGGCCAGGGCAATAAGAAGCTCTCCAAGCGAGACCCTGAGTCGAGCTTGTTCCTGCACCGCGACCGCGGCTTCATCCCCGAAGGATTGCTGAACTACCTCTCGCTCTTGGGCTGGTCGCTGAGCGCTGATGAAGACATCTTCACTCGTGAACAGCTAATCGAAGCCTTTGATGTCAAAGACGTGCTGTCCAACCCCGCACGTTTCGACCTGAAAAAGGCGGAAGCCATTAACGGCACCCACGTACGCCTGCTGGCGCCACAGGACTTCCGCGACAGGCTAGTTCCGTACCTGCAGGCTGCCGAGCTAGTTGGATCCGAACTGACCGCGCGTGAGAACGAGGTCCTTGATGCGGCCGCGCCGTTGGTCCAGGAACGCATTGGGCTACTGGGCGAAGCCGCAGAGATGATGGAATTCCTCTTCAAGACTGATGAGCAGATCGTGATTGACGACAAGGCTCTGAAAGGCATGCCAGCGAACCTCGCCGAGGTCGTGGAAGCGAGCATTCAGGCTTTGGAGGGTGTCCAGACCTGGAACGCCGAAGCCATTCAGGAAGCGCTGCGTGCCAAGCTGATTGACGATCTCGAATTGAAGCCACGCCAGGCTTTCGGGCCGGCGCGAGTGGCTGTCTCCGGAAAGCGCGTTTCACCGCCGCTGTTCGAGTCAATGGAAATTCTGGGCCGGGAATCCAGCCTGAACCGTCTTCGCATGTTCGGCGAGTCCCGCTAGCAGGGCACAAACTGAAAAGAGTGAACTGAAGAACGCCTTCGGTATCCCTGTCCTGACGGATGGACGTATCGAAGGCGTTCTCTTTGATATTGACGATACCTTGGAGTATTTGCGCACGGCTTCCATCGAGGCATTCCTCGCGATGGTCGCCGACAAGCTTCAAGACGTCTCGTCCACCCTGCTCCGGGGTATGTCCGAGGACTTTTGTCGATGACAATGCTGGAGCATAAGAGAGACACATGTCCGGAAAACTCACATTTTTGGGACAGCGCCAACAGTGCTTGACTTGATCCTTGGAACTCGCCGGGCGAAAGATACCCCGCGATGACGAGTTTCGCTTCTGGGCCGAGGGGTACGAGCCGTAGCAACGATTGAAGTTGGAAGCGGCGTGTCTTTCAGGATTATCGGTGGTGATTGGTTCGGATGCCGCGGGAGCTCCGAAACCAGACTTGGCAGCATATATGGCCGGTTGCTCTGCATCGGCAACCTAGCCCGCTAGGACGCTCTACACCGGAGATAATCGCGTTAATGATGCGCTCGGCGCGAAGAACGCAGGACTCGCCGCGGTTTTGGCCGACCGTGCATTGGAGCGTGAGCCCCACTCCGGAGGTTCGGTGGCCGGACTTAGCAGAGCCCACCTCTCTGCTGCGAAGAATCCCCGTGACTCACGACGGGCCCTGAGCGCGCATGATCAATTTGTCATGGCTCGGCTACGTGGGTATAGTTAATTCTCGTGCTGCGGCGTGCGATTCAAATCCCTTAGAGGTTTTTTGATCAAAGGCCCAAGTCACATTGGGATATGGTGTAATTGGCAACACAACGGTTTCTGGTTCCGTCATTCTAGGTTCGAGTCCTGGTATCCCAGCGCTTCACCAGAGCAATTTGGTGAGTTGAAGAGAAATCTTCAGCGTACGGCCCCATCGTATAGCGGCCTAGTACTCCGCCCTCTCACGGCGGCAACACGGGTTCGAATCCCGTTGGGGTCACAAAACCACGACCGTGTCGTGGTTTTTTCCTTTAAGCGGCCAAAGCATTCGTGTGCTGATGGCAGAGTGCTCTCCATAAGGCATGATGGAGCTTATGGAGTCCACATCATTGCCGCAGGAGCCGACCGAACCGGCGAACCAGCTACCTGACGCCGGTGCCGTTCAACTACTGGATCGCTTTGCCAAGCTCGAATCGTCGTTGAATGATCTGAACTTTATTCTCTCCACCTCGCATTCAGCTCCCGGTGGGGAACAGCTGAGAGTGAAGGCTTTGCACCAGATCAATGATTATCTGGAACCTCGTCTCAAGAACTTGAACGCACCGCTGCTGGCTGTGGTTGGCGGATCAACCGGTGCCGGTAAATCTACCTTGGTGAACTCCCTGCTCGGCGACCAGATAAGCCGCTCCGGCGCCGTGCGGCCCACTACGCGAACTCCAGTACTTGCGGTGAACCCCGCAGACGAACCTTGGTTCGCAAACGAGAGGGTACTTCCTGAACTGACTCGGCTGAGTGGGGCAGGCTTCAGCGCAGGGCATGGGATGGATCGCCACGACGCGCTGCTTGTTGTACCGCATCCGAACGTTCCACGCGGACTGGCGATCCTCGATGCACCGGACATCGATTCGGTTTCCGATGACAATCGCGCCCTAGCCGGGCAACTCTTGAATGCCGCAGACCTTTGGATCTTCGTCACCACGGCGAACCGTTATGCCGACGCTATTCCGTGGGAGGTACTGAGCGAAGCAGGCGTCCGCGAAATCACCGTATGCGTGATTCTCAACCGTGTCCCGGCCGGCGCCGAAACGGATATCGTTCCGGATCTCGAACGGTTGCTTGTCGCAAAAAACCTGGACCCCAAACTACTCCATGTAATCAATGAAGTTCAGCTGGATGAACGAGCAATGATTCCTGGGGAACGAATCGAACCTTTTTCGGCTTGGCTGAATTCCCTGGCTGCTGACGCCACCGAACGCCAACGCATCGCTGAGCAAACGCTCGAAGGCGCTATCAGGAGATTGCACGAAGACCTCCACGCGCTCAGCGAAGAAGCCGAAGACCAGGACTCGCAGCTCAACGCCCTGGGGAAGGTCGCCACCGAACGGTTCGCTTTCGCCGTGGGCAAAACTACAGAGGCGTTGAACGACGGTTCGCTCCTTCGCGGCGAGATCCTCGCCAGATGGCAAGATTTTGTGGGAGCCGGCGAACTGCTGCGCGGCATTGAAGGCGTCATAGGCAGAATTCGAGATCGAGTCGGTTCCTTTTTCAGCGGGAAACCGGTGGCGACCCATCGAGTGGAAGAAGCAATAGAATCTGGGCTTCACACCGTATTGGTCAGCGAAATCACCAATGCCTTCCAAGACATTGATCGCAACTGGCGCAATACACCCATCGGTGTACACCTTTTAGCGTCGCTCCCGGCAGAGCGCCCCGGTAAAGACCTCGAAGTTCGGGCCGCGGATAGCATCCGGGCTTGGCAGAAAGATGTCTTGGAAATGATCCGGAGCGAGGGGGCCGGTAAACGGAAAACCGCGAGGATTGCCGCCTTCGGCGTCAACGGTGTGGCGGTAGCGCTCATGGTTGTCGTTTTCGCTTCTACCGCCGGCATGACCGGGCTGGAACTAGGCATCGCCGGTGGCTCTGCCGTTGTCGGACAGAAATTACTCGAAGCAATATTCGGTGAAGAGGCAGTTCGGCGCATGGCCACTCGCGCACGAACCATGCTGGAAGCCAGAACACGCGAACTCATGGACGAGAATCTGGCTGTCTATCAGGGAGAGATCGAGACTAACCTTCAACCGGTCATCGTGAAAGAACTACGCGAACAAGTCAACGGACTGCGCAGGGGAGGATTCAAGGCATGAGCGAGCGCAAGGTGAATCGTGCTCATTCGGGACTGAGCGAGCAAATCGACGCGGTGGTTTCGGCAATGCAAATTGCCGAGCCCTATCTTGAACCTGAAGTAGTTGATCACGCTGCGGTGGTCATCGAACGAGCGGAAGCCCGCCGCCAGCTGTCGGCAGACCACGTGGTCTTCGGTCTGTTCGGTGCGACAGGCAGCGGCAAATCATCGCTTTTCAACGCCCTTGTCGGTTCCGATATTACGCAAACTGGCGTCATTCGGCCCACCACGACCAAGACGGTGGCCGCCATCTGGCAGCCGGAAGGCGCCGGTGAGCTGCTCGATTGGCTGGAAGTCAGCGAGCGTCATGTCCTTGATTCCCAGGTTCTCGGTGCGGAAGCGAAAAAATCACAGGACCAAGCCGGAGGACTGATCCTGCTTGACCTGCCGGATATGGATTCAACCTCCACCGAGCACCATCAGATCGCGTCGCGTCTAGCGGGGCAAGTTGATTACCTGGTATGGGTATTAGATCCCCAGAAATATGCCGACGCTTCGATCCATCATGGATACCTCAGCGAACTATCAGGACAGCGCGGAAACCTCTTAGTGGTGCTCAACCAGATAGACACCATTGCGCCTAACGACCGGGCACCTGTGAGCGGTTCCTTGGCCGGGTTGCTTGAAAGCGAAGGGGTTGGCCAGGTTCCCGTTATTCTGGCCTCAGCGCGTACCGGCGAAGGACTAGAGGGCATTCGTGGAAAGTTCGCTTCGGCACTGAAAACCAAGGTGCAGGCCACTCGGCGCTTACGCGCCGATGTTGACGAACTGCTGCGCACGCTTGAAGGTGAGCTCGCCGTGCCCAAGGTCAGAATGCCAGGAGTGATGGAGCAATCCGATCTGGAACGCAATATCGCCAAAGCTCATGGAACGCACCGCATCGCCGAAGCCGTGCAGGCCTCATATAAGCTACGCGCCTCAACCAATACGGGTTGGCCAATCACCAGCTGGCTCACCCGACTGCGCAACGATCCGCTCAAGCGAATGAACCTTGGGCGCGGAATCGAAAAGCCAGAGATTTCATTGACATCTCGCCCGGATCTTTCGGTGGCCGAAAATGCGGCGGTTGACCAATCGGTAGGGCGCTATCTTAGCGAAGCCACCGAAGATCTGTCGCCACGCTGGTCCCAATCATTGAAGGACGGCGTGCATGAGCAGAAGGAACAGCTAGCCAACGATATTGATATAGCCATTGCCAGCAGCACCTTGGGCGTTGAAAAGAAGTCCTGGTGGTGGCCGGTCACCAAGTTCGTCCAATGGCTTGGTGTCATCGTGGCACTGGCCGGCGCGTTATGGCTGGGCGGAATAGCGTTGGCAGCGTACTTCCAATTCGACTTGCCGCAGACGCCACGAGTCGAAGGGATCGCGATTCCCACGCTGATGGTTTTCACCGGGATACTTCTGGGCATAGTCCTCGGAATTCTTGGTTCATTCGTCAATCGAATGGTCGCTAGACTGAAGCATAGGAAAGCGCTTAAAAACCTCCAAAATTCAGTGTCGGGGGTCGTCCGGCGATATATCGTGGATCCCACTGCACACCACTTAGAGCAATACAACAGTTATGCAGCGTTGATTTCCAACGCGGCGAAGAAAGCCGAATAGCAACCTGTGACTAATCAACAGACTGACAATAGCCCGACCGTGGGCGACATTGGTGAACAAGGAATCTTGAACGAGATCCTCCCGCTCTTGGATGCCAAGGACGCGGGGCTCGGCCCAGGAGATGATGCCGGAGCGCTACGCGTTGCCGGGGGAGAAGTAGTCGTTTCCGTGGATACCATTGTCCAAGACCAGGATTTTCGTTTGGTGTGGCCCAGCGGACACGAACATGCCGCATATGACATCGGCTGGAAATCGATCGCGCAAAATGTCTCTGACATCAACGCCATGGGTGGTGTCCCTACAGGTGCCGTCATTTCGCTTTCCATGCCAGCGGAGGTTTCGCTGGCCTGGGCCAAGGAATTCGCGAGTGGAATTGCTGCCGCGATTTCTTCGCTCGGGGCCGCGCGCCTGGCCATCTTAGGCGGTGACCTCAGCCGCTCATCAGAGATCTCGGTGACCACCACCGTGTTGGGCGAGTGCGAATATGGAAAAATCCTTCGCACGGGGGCTAAACCCGGAGACCGGCTCGCCGTAGCTGGCCGCCTTGGTGCAGCCGGGGCAGGGCTAGCCCTGCTGGAGGGAAAGCATGAAGCAACGACCTGGAGCCGCGCGGTGCTACGTCTTGCCGATGCGCAGTGCAAACCAACTCCGCCTTTGGAGTCTGGCCCGAGAGCCGCTCAATCCGGCGCTCATGCCATGATGGACATTTCAGACGGACTCGTCCGAGATGCCGGACGGCTGGCCAAGGCGAGCCGTGTCAGTATCAAGTTGGATAAGTCCGCACTTGAAGTATTCGCTCATCGGCTGGAACCAGCGGCAAAACTCTTGGACTTTGATCCTATGCAATGGGTACTGCACGGCGGCGAGGACTTCGGATTGCTCGCTTGCTTCCCAACAGGCGTAGAGATTCCAGAGGAATTCTCGGTGGTGGGTGAAGTGGTGCCGCTGACCGGCCGGCGTTCCAATGTTTTCCTCAATGGAAAGCAACTGGACTACCGAAGCGGTTTCGACCACTTCGGCTAAGCGCCCGCTGTTTATCCTTCTGACTGGATTCGCAGCAAGTCCGAAAGCTCGCGCGCGGCATTGACTATGGAATCGTGGTGGATCTTTCCCGGCTGACGGGTCAGTCGTTCAATCGGGCCAGACATAGACAATGCTGCAATGACCCGCCCCGATTGACCTCGCACGGGAGCCGACACCGAGGCGACGCCTGGTTCGCGTTCGCCTAGCGACTGGGCCCACCCGCGGCGACGTACCCCGGCCAAAATGGTCGGGGTAAAACGAGCATGTTGCAGGCCGCCGATCATGCGTTCATTGTCTTCCCAGGCTAAAAGAACCTGCGCAGCAGAACCTGCCTTCATGGACAGCTGCGTCCCCACAGGAATGGTGTCGCGCAATCCCACAGGACGTTCCGCGCTGGCGATGCACACTCGGAATTCACCCTGCTTGCGGAATACCTGTGTGCTCTCGCCGGTCAGATCGCGCAGCTTCGTCAATACCGGCCCCGCAGTGCTGACCAAACGGTCTTCACCGGCCGCGCTGGCTAGCTCGACGAGTCGACCACCGAGCTCGAATCGGCCGTGCAAGTCGCGGCCCACCAGGCCATGGTGAACCAATGATTGGGCGATGCGGTGCACCGTCGGCCGGGAAATTCTAGTGATTTCGACCAGCTGCGAGAGGGACGTTGGCCCATTTTCCAATGCATTGAGAATGGCTGCTGCCTTATCCAGAACACCAACACCGCTACCTGTAGTCATGAAATCATTATCATGTCTCAGCATTTGAGATTCAAGTCCAGATACTGGAAATGGGGTTCTGCGAAGTGTCAAAGTAAAGGTGTTGATAGTTCGTAGCTTGAGGAGTGTGTCGCATGTCCACCATGCAGTCGCCCCAGACCTTGGCAGAAAAGGTCTGGAACGCGCACGTAGTGCGCCAGGGAGAAGGGCAGGGCGAAGCCCGTCAGCCCGATTTGATCTACATTGACCTTCACCTGCTACACGAGGTCACCTCGCCGCAAGCCTTCGAAGGCCTGCGGTTGGCCGGGCGCAAGCTGCGCCGCCCAGATCTCACTATCGCCACCGAGGATCACAACACCCCGACCCTCGACATTGACAAGCCCATTGCGGATTTGACCAGCCGGACGCAGATTTTCACCTTGCGCGATAACTGCAAGGAATTTGGTGTTCGCCTGCACTCCTTGGGTGACAAGGAACAGGGGATCGTGCATGTGGTTGGCCCGCAGCTGGGTTTGACGCAGCCGGGCATGACCGTGGTGTGCGGTGACTCCCACACCTCGACCCACGGTGCCTTCGGCGCATTGGCCTTCGGCATCGGTACATCCGAGGTTGAGCATGTGATGGCAACCCAGTCGTTGAGCCTGAAGCCGTTCAAGACCATGTCCATCAATGTTGAAGGCACGCTCAAGCCCGGAGTGACCGCAAAGGACATTATCTTGGCTGTCATCGCCAAGATCGGCACCGGCGGCGGGCAGGGCTACGTGTTGGAATACCGTGGCTCCGCGATCCGTGCATTGTCCATGGACGCACGCATGACCATCTGCAACATGTCCATTGAGGCCGGTGCGCGCGCAGGAATGATTGCGCCGGACGAAACAACCTTCGAATATGTCAAGGGACGCCCGCATGCGCCGCAAGGTGCCGAGTGGGATGCCGCCGTTGAATACTGGCAGACCCTGCAAAGCGATGAAGGTGCACGCTTCGACAATGAGGTGTTCCTGAACGCTGATGAACTGGAACCATTCGTCACCTGGGGCACCAACCCGGGTCAAGGCGTTTCGCTTTCCTCCAGGGTTCCGGTACCTGAAGATTTTGAAGACGAAAATGACCGCAAGGCCTGCGAACGCGCGCTCGAATACATGGGACTCATCGGCGGAACACCGATGAAGGAAATCCGCGTTGACACCGTATTCCTGGGTTCCTGCACCAACTCGCGGATGGAAGACCTGCGTGCCGCGGCCGAGATCATCAAGGGCCGTGAAAAGGACCCGCAGATCCGCATGATCGTGGTTCCCGGTTCGGCACGAGTTCGTCTCGAAGCCGAAGCCGAAGGCCTCGACCAGGTCTTCAAGGACTTCGGTGCCGAATGGCGTTTCGCCGGCTGCTCCATGTGCTTGGGGATGAACCCGGATCAGTTGGCCGAGCAGGAGCGCTGCGCCTCGACTTCAAACCGAAACTTCGAGGGGCGCCAGGGCAAGGGCGGACGCACCCACCTGGTATCCCCGCTGGTCGCCGCGGCCACCGCTGTGCGTGGCACGCTGGCTTCGCCCGCGGATCTCATTAACGCTCCGGCATCGGTCTAGGAAGGAACACCATCATGGAAAAAGTCATTACTCACACCGGGATTGGTGTCCCGCTGCGCCAGAGCAACATCGACACCGACCAGATCATCCCGGCCGTCTACCTGAAGCGAATCACTCGCACTGGTTTTGAAGATGCGTTGTTTGCCGGCTGGCGCCGGGACGAAAATTTCATCCTGAATACCGAGCCTTACACCAATGGTTCGGTGCTGGTTGCCGGTCCGGACTTCGGCACCGGTTCATCCCGTGAACACGCGGTCTGGGCCTTGAAGGACTTTGGCTTCAAAGCGGTGATCTCCTCACGTTTTGCCGATATCTTCCGGGGCAACTCGGGTAAGCAGGGTCTGGTAGCAGCCGAGGTCGCACAGAGCGATATCGAACTGATCTGGAAGGAGCTGGAGAATAATCCGGGTACCGAGATCAGCGTAAATTTGGAAGCACGTACCGTGCAGTGCGGTTCGATCCTGGCCCCATTCCAGATTGACGACTACACGCGGTGGCGTTTAATGGAAGGCCTTGATGACATCGGGCTGACCTTGCAGCATGAGGAAGACGTCACATCCTTTGAAGCTACTCGTCCAGCGTTCAAGCCGCAGACCTTGCCTGCAAGAACTGCTGACTGAGAACGAATCTAGGCCTCGTCCGTACCCACCAGTAGGTGTTTGCGGGCGAGGCTTTTCTCGTTTTGCCGCAATTGCAAGCCGACCCATCAATAGTCCAACCCTGAAAGCATGCTCACAATGTGTGCGCCACGGGCTAAACTGCCCAGAACTGCTCCCGCGATGGCGGTATGCTTGCTAAGTCCTGCCTGTTTTGTTGGCCCACCGGTCCGGGCAGGAAAAACGACTACGCGATGAGGTTTATTCATACATGGGTAAGATTCTAACGGTCCATGGCGGTGTCCCCTTGAAGGGCACCGTTCGAGTAGGCGGCGCTAAGAACTTGGTCCCCAAGGCAATGGTTGCAGCCCTGCTCGGAAGCTCTCCCTCGGTACTACGCAACGTACCGGAAATCAAAGACGTCGCGGTAGTCCGTAGCCTTTTGGAGATCCATGGCGTCAAGGTTTCCCAGGATCCTGAAACAGGCGACCTGACCATGGATCCGGTCGCGGCGAAGAGCGCTTCGAATCAGGCGATTGACGCCCACGCGGGCGACTCGCGTATCCCGATTCTTTTCTGCGGCCCGCTGATCCATTCCCTGGGGGAAGCGTTCATTCCCGATCTGGGTGGCTGCCGTATCGGCGACCGCCCCATCGATTTCCACTTAGAGGTATTGCGCGAATTCGGTGCGGTCGTGGACAAGGAAGCAGCGGGTATCCGCATTTCTGCACCCCTGGGGCTGACCGGTGCCAAGCTTGAACTTCAGTACCCAAGTGTTGGAACCACCGAGCAGGTACTGCTCTCTGCGGTCCGTGCCAAGGGCGTGACCGAAGTCAGCAACGCTGCGATCGAGCCAGAAATCCTGGACCTCATTTCCTTGCTGCAAAAAATGGGTGCCATCATTTCGGTTCACCGTGACCGCGTCATCCGCATCCAGGGCGTTGATGAACTGCGCGGTTATGACCACTACGCGTTGCCTGACCGCAATGAGGCCGCCTCCTGGGCTTCGGCAGCGCTGGTCACCAAGGGTGACATTTTCGTAGAAGACGCCCAGCAACGGGATCTGACTGCCTTCCTTCACGTCTACCGCCAGATCGGTGGCGAGTTCGAGGTCGCCCACAACGGTATTCGCTTCTTCCACCCGGGTGGCGAGCTGAATCCGTTGATCCTGGAGACCGACGTGCATCCAGGCTTCATGACGGATTGGCAGCAGCCGTTGGTTGTCGCGTTGACGCAGGCCAATGGCGTGTCGGTGATCCACGAAACCGTGTACGAAAACCGCTTCGGCTTCACCGACGCCTTGGTGCGCATGGGCGCTACGGTTCAGGTCCATACGGACTGCTTGGGCTCCACCCCGTGCCGCTTTGGCCAGCGGAACTTCAAGCACTCTGCGGTCGTGCTGGGCCCGGCGCAGCTCAAAGGTGCAAACATAGACGTCCCGGACCTCCGTGGGGGTTTCTCCCATATGATTGCCGCGCTGGCTTCCGAAGGCACCAGCAAGGTCACCGGAATAGAAATCATCAACCGCGGCTACGAGCATTTCATGGATAAGCTCACTGCCCTGGGCGCAAATGTTGAACTGAGCAACTAGGGGAACACTGGATCGTGACAGATAATCTAGTGCACCGGGAAACAGCTAAAACCAAGACCGTTTTTGCCATCTTGGCCGGGGTCGTGCGTCCGGCAATGAACGTGCTGATGGGCAAAACTTGGAAGGACTTTGACAAGCTTCCCTCCGGTGGATTCATCCTTTGCCCAAATCACCTCACCGAAATCGACCCACTGGTTGTCGGCCACGCGATCTACAGCAGCGGCCGCCTGCCTCGCTGGTTGGCCAAGGAATCCTTGTTCAAAGTTCCGGTCCTCGGCGCTGCCTTGCGTGCCACCGGTCAGATCCCCGTCTCACGGAGTGGTGCTAACGCGGCAGATTCGCTCAGTGCCGCGAAAAGGGTGCTTGAAGCAGGCGGCGTCATCGTCATTTACCCCGAGGGTACCTTGACCCGTGATCCGGAATTGTGGCCAATGGTCGGCCGCACCGGGGCTGCGCGACTCGCGTTGCAGACGGGCGCCCCAGTAGTTCCCATGGCTCACTGGGGGGATCAAGAGCTGTTCCCTCGCTATGCCAAGAAGATGTACCCATTCCCGAGAAAGCACGTCACCTTGAGCGTGGGGGAGCAAGTGCAACTCGACGATCTGCGTAGCGGCCCGCGAACGCGTTCGGTCCTGCAAGTAGCCACCGAGCGGATCATGGCTTCGATTACCGAGCTGCAGGCCGAGCTGCGTCAGCAGACTCCGCCCGAGAAGCTCTGGAATCCGGCCGAACATGGACAAACAGCTACCGGTCGGGAATTTGATGCCCCACAACCTCCGAACGACTAAGTCTCAACACCTAGCGAAGGAACTGCCTTGAGTAAGCCGCTACCACGTAAGATCGCCGTCATGGGTGCCGGAAGCTGGGGAACAACCTTTGCGAAGGTGCTTGCGGACGCGGTGCCCGAACAAGGCATCCCGGTGCAAATTTGGGCGCGTCGGGATGAAGCCGCGCAGGAGATCAATGAACGGCACACGAACTCGCGCTATCTGCGTGACACGAAGCTTCCCGCAAATGTGACTGCCTCTTCCAATGTTGAAGAAGTGCTGGCCAATGCGGACCTGGTGGTCTTGGCCATTCCGGCGCAGTCGCTTCGAGAGGAATTAGCGAAGTTCACCGCGCACTTTGAGCAAGACGTGGTGTTGCTTTCCCTGATGAAGGGGCTGGAGCGCGGTACGGATTTGCGCATGAGCGAGGTCATGGCCGAGGTCACTGGAATTCCAGCAGACCGCATCGCCGTGCTTTCCGGCCCGAATCTGGCCATGGAAATTGCCCGCGAGCAACCGACCGCTTCGGTGGTTGCCTGCACCAGCAATGAAACTGCCCATTGGATCGCACAGTTGTGCTCCGCACCTTATTTCCGCCCATATACCAATGATGACGTGCTCGGCGTAGAGCTTGGGGGCATTGTCAAGAACATCATTGCCCTGGCCGTTGGCATGTGCGACGGCATGGGGATGGGGGACAATACCAAGTCCACGGTTATTACGCGTGGGTTGGCGGAGACCACTCGCTTGGTGATTTCCCTCGGCGGACGGTTGGACACCTTGGCGGGCCTGTCTGGTCTGGGCGACCTAGTCGCAACCTGCTCATCCTCGCTTTCGCGGAACAACACCGCCGGGCGTCTGCTCGGTCAGGGACTTTTCATCGAAGAAGTCAATGACCGGATGTCGCAGACGGCTGAGGGGATCAAATCGGCCCGTGCGGTCTTTGACCTCTCGCGAAGCCATGGGGTGGAAATGCCCATCACCGAAGCAGTGGTGATGGTCTTGGAAGGAAACTTAAGCGTGGAGAACATGGCTGAGCGACTTCTGGCACGAGAATTGAAATCTGAAGGGGAACAGCAGTAATGAGTCAGCGTAAACCACGGGTGCTATTGCTCTTTGGCGGCCGTTCCTCTGAACATTCGGTCTCTTGCGTCACCGCAGCCGGCGTGATGCAAGAAATCGACAAGGATCGTTTTGACGTGATCCCTGTCGGGATCACTCGTGACGGTGCCTGGACGTTAGTCGATGAAGATTCATCGGGGTGGACGCTGAGCTCCGGGAAACTTCCCGAAATCGCCGTGGCAGATAAGCCGGTCCACCTTTCGAACGATTCTGAACGCACAACTCTGTTGCATTACTCGGACTCGCAAATTATGGATCTGGGCCAGATCGACGTGGTATTCCCGCTGCTCCACGGACCGTTCGGCGAGGATGGATCCATCCAGGGCATGCTTGAAATGTCTGGTGTCGCCTACGTAGGTTCAGGCATTGCAGCCAGCGCCATGGGCATGGACAAGCATTTCATGAAGGTCGTGTTCGAAAATGCCGGGTTCAACGTAGGCCCCTACGAAGTGATAACCAATAAGCAATGGCTGCGCGACAGCGAAGCGGCGTTGGCCCGTTGCGAAAAATTGCAGTACCCCTTGTTCGTCAAGCCTGCACGTGCCGGTTCGTCGGTGGGAATCACCAAGGTTGATGAGCCTTCAGACCTTCGGGCGGCCATCGACGCGGCGCGCCTTGAAGATCCAAAAGTCATCGTTGAGCAAGGAATCAGCGGCCGTGAAATTGAGTGCGGGGTACTTGAAGGCCGTCACTCAGAGCCTGCCCGAGCCTCAATGCCGGGAGAGATCGCCGTTGCTGAAAATGGCCATACCTTCTATGATTTTGAAGCGAAATATGTTGATGGCACTGCCGCGAAGCTCAGCTGCCCGGCGGTACTCAGCGATGAGGCCACGGCGAGCATCCGCGAGCTGGCAGTCAATGCATTTGATGCCATTGACGCCGAAGGATTATCCCGGGTGGACTTTTTCTACACGCCAGATGGCCAGTGGATCATCAACGAGATCAACACCATGCCTGGCTTCACACCTTCCAGCATGTACCCGCAGATGTGGGACAAAACTGGGATTGGCTACAGCGCACTGATTGATGAGTTGATTGCCTTGGCCTGTGAGCGGAAGATCGGTTTACGCTAAACCGTTCAAGAAGTGTTTGACCGCGCGAGATCCAGGATCGCGGCCAAACACTTCTTTTGCATTAATCAGAGATCCACACTCTTATCGACGCTTACACAGGCCCCCTCGGCCGGAATGCGCGAGGCTGCCTGGGAAAGCGAAGCCAGCACCGTACTGGATGGAATGACTTGAGGATCCAGCACAACTTCGGTCGCTGGCGTCCGGCCGTAGGTGGTCAGCGTCCAAATCCCGTCATCACCCTCGTGGGCAATCCAATCAACATCATTGACTGATACGCACGGATCCGTAGTTGGTCCGGGCACCTGGACTCCGCATCGCAGGACCACCTTCGAAGGCTCGCCCCATACGGACGTCGCCTGTGAATTCGTGCTTCGACGCTCGGCATCGCCGACGAATTCGGGAAGGATGACCATCATCTCGGCGCACAATGGATTTCCTGCATCTGCGGCAGGTTCGACGGCGGCAATGGAGGCGCACGCGGAGAGCATCGGTGCAAGCACCGCTGCTCCAAGCAATAGCGCACTTGTACGCCTAATCCTTAGATTAAGTTTTGATGACTCTTGACTCTTATTACTGAAAACTGGCACTTTATCAGCCTACCGTTCGTTTCTGAAAGATAGGATGTAAAGAGTTGAAACTGTGAAAGGTAGCATATGTCCTTTGAAGAACAGCCTGTACGCCCGCGTGCGAAGAAGAAACGTACGGGGCGTGGAATCCTTATCGGTATTCTGGCACTGGTCGTTATTGCCGGATTGGTAGCCGGCGGGTACGTATGGAATCTTGGCCGCACCTTCGATGAGAAGAGCGACAAGATCGCCGAGGCTTTCCCGGCTGAGGAGACTCGTCCAGAAGTTAAGGAAGAGTCAAAGGACGCCGTAAACATTCTGCTCCTTGGCAGCGATACACGAGCCACTCGTGATGTCGATGATGCGGAAGATGACTTTGGCACACTGCCCAATGGTGGTCGTTCGGACACCATGATGCTGGTGCATATTCCGGCTGATCGCGATGGCGTTTATGTCACCTCGGTCATGCGCGATACCTGGCTGGATATTCCGGGCGTCGGTACTGCGAAGATCAACCGTGCTTTTGCCAGCGGAGGCGTGCCAAAAGCAGTTGAGACCTTAGAGGGCCTCTTCGGGGTACGCATCAACCACGTAGCATCAATTGACTTTGAGGGATTCAAGGGATTGACGGACGCGCTTGGCGGCGTGACCGTTAACAATCCTCAGGCTTTCCGCCAGTCAATTACCAATGGCATGTATTTCCCGGCTGGTGTCCAAACCCTTGATGGAGAACAGGCCTTGGCCTTTGTTCGTGAACGCAAATCGTTCCCGGGCAGCGACTATGGACGAGTCAAGAACCAGCAGCTGTTTGTCAAAGCGATGCTTGGGCAGATTATGTCTAAGGAAACCCTGACCAATCCGGCTAAGCTTAATAGCGTGGTCAGTGAGATGGCACCATTTATCGCGGTTGATGAATCGTTGGATGCATCTACCGTGGCCGGTTATGCCACCTCGATGATGAATGTGCGTCCAAACGACATGACATTCTTTACGCTCCCGAACAATGGCCCTGGCCGTTCGGCGGACGGTCAGTCGATTGTCATTCCGGATATGGCAACCATAGACAAGTTTGGCACCGCGTTGCAGGAAGACAAGATGGAAGAATTCGTGAATACCACGGACCTTTCCCGCTAAGAACTGAAAGACCCGATTTCCCATGACACAAAAACTCGATACCTCCGTGCGCGCCATCGGTGAATGGTTGCAGCGGAGCGTGAAGAGTCTCGGGAATCATTCCGATCGGCTGAATGCCATCAATGTTTTCCCCGTGGCGGATGGAGATACAGGTAGCAACCTGTATCTCACCGCCCGGGCGGGGCAAGACGCGGTCAGCAAGTTGGAAAGCGATGATATCGGCGCCTTTTTGGAAGTTGCTGCCCGCGCCGCCATGGAGTCGGCGCGTGGCAATTCGGGGACGCTGCTTGCGGTCTTCCTCAGCGGCCTGGCGGAACCTTGGCTGGGTCATGATCGGCTGAATGCCAGCATTCTGGCCAAGGGGCTGGAACGCGCCAAGGTCCGCTCATGGTCTGCGCTAAGCGAGCCAGTCGAGGGCACCATGCTCTCGGTGATCAGTGCCGCCGCGCTGGCAGCCGGATCCACGCTAGCCCACCTGAAAACCGATGCCGAAAGCCGTGCAGCGCTGGATTCGGTGCTAAGCCAGGTATCCCAAGCCGCACGTATGGCCGTGCACGGCACCGAAAATGAGTTGCCCAGCCTTGAAAGTGCCGGCGTAGTCGATGCCGGGGCGGTTGGGATGCTGGTTATTCTTGATGAGCTTTGCGCTGCCGTCCGCGGCACCGAGACGGATTTCGAATATTATGAAGGATTCCATGGGTACCATATCCAAGACCCACATGTGCATCTGATCCAGAATGATGCGCAGGGTGTCGAGGTCATGTGCACTATCACCCTGGACGCTTTGGGTGCTGCGACCTTGCGCGGTCAATTGGACCGAATAGGCGACTCGGTCATCATGTCGCCGGTCAATTCGACCAGCGAAGAATTCTACCGTTGGCGAGTCCATGTTCATGTTGCCCAAGCCGAAGCTGCGCTGGAACTCATCCGTCAACAGGGCGAGCCGGTGAACGTCAGCGTCACCGATCTGTGTACCCATGATGGATGAAATCCGTTTGAAGAATATTGAACTAGCCGAGCTCTCCAAGGCATTGGGCGCCAAAAATGCTGGAGCACTGGAGAAGGCCTTCGGGTATACCACCGTTGGAGAGTTTCTCTGGCATTTTCCCCGCCGCTATGTCGATGTGGGGGAGCTGACCCCCATCGCCGAGCTGCCCTTTGACGAACACGTCACCGTAGTAGCCCAAGTGGTCAACGTCAGCCAGCGGCAGATGCACTCACGGCGTGGTTTCATCTTTGAAGTGACGGTGAGCGACGAACTTGCCAATAATGGGCAAGAACTGCGGATGACCTTCTTCAACGGTTACCAAGCGCGCAACGATCTGCAAATTGGAACCATCGCAATGTTCAGCGGCAAGGTGGGCTGGTACCAAGACCATCTGCAGCTGAGCCAGCCGGATTACGCAATTCTGGACACGGCTGAGCAGGCCGATCCGCGGCCAATACCGATCTATCCGGCCTCGGCAAAAATGCCGAATAAGAAGATTCGTGATCTGATGGGCCTGCTCACCGAACTGTTCACCGAAGAGCAGCTTCCGGAGTTCCTGCCCGAGGCAACCCTCGCACAGCATCATTATCCGCGTCGGGCGAAGGCCTACCTGGATAGGCATAGCCCGCGCGAAATCAAGCAGGCGTATATTGCCCGGCAGCGCTTTGCCTTCGAAGAGGCCTTTCTGCTGCAACTTTCGCTCGCCGAACGAAGCCGAAAGCTGGGAAATCAGCCTGCAATTGCCCGAAGGCAAGTCAAAGATGGACTCGCCGATAAATTCGAATCAAGATTGCCCTTCGAGCTCACTGACGATCAACTAGAGGTCGGGGCGGCTATCACCGCCGACCTGGCTAGAGCGCATCCCATGCACCGATTGCTGCAAGGCGAAGTTGGTTCGGGTAAAACGATTGTTGCCCTCCGTGCAATCTTGCAAGTCATTGACGCCGGGGGACAAGCGGCGCTGTTGGCGCCGACAGAGGTCCTCGCCGCGCAGCATTATTCCTCCATTAAGAAGATGCTGGGGAACCTAGCCGAACCAGGCCTCTTCGGTGAGGGCGAGGGAACTGGGGTAGCGCTGCTGACCGGTTCGGCCAAAACGGCTCAACGCCGGGAAGCCCTCTTGGGCATAGCCAGCGGGGAGACCGGACTGATCATCGGCACGCACGCGCTGCTCGGCGAACACGTGCGATTTGCCGAGCTCGGCCTCGTTGTCATCGATGAGCAGCATCGTTTCGGTGTCGAACAGCGTGATGCGTTGCGGGCCAAAGGCGAAGACGCGGTGCCTCACACGCTTGTCATGACCGCTACGCCGATTCCACGTACGGTGGCGATGACGGTCTTTGGCGATCTGGACACCTCCACCATCAGGAAGCTTCCTGCCGGACGCGCCCCCATCTCCACGCATATCGTTCCCATGCAGCTCACCGGATTCCGGGACCGGCTCTTCTCACGGATACGGGAAGAAGTCAGCAAAGGCCATCAGGTGTATGTGGTCTGTCCGAGAATTACAGAAACGGCAGCGGAGCAAGGGATCTTGGTAGCCACCGCTGAAGATGGGGCCAACCAAACCATGAGCGTTGAAGCAATGTTTGAACTTCTTTCCTCCATGCCTTCGTTCACCGACGTTCGTCTGGAATCATTGCATTCGCAGCTTGACTCCCATGACAAGCAAGAGATCATGGATGAATTTGCAGCCGGGCAGATAGATGTCCTGGTTTCCACCACGGTGATTGAAGTCGGTGTGGACGTGCACAACGCAACCTTGATGGTGATCATGGACGCCGAAAGATTTGGGATCTCACAACTCCACCAGCTGCGCGGTCGTGTCGGCCGTGGCGGATTACCGGGCACCTGTCTGCTGACCACCTGGTTGGACGCCGATCACCAGTCGGTCAATAGATTGCGCACCATTGAGTCGACTCTGGATGGATTCGAATTGGCCGAAGCGGACCTTGCCGAACGCAAGGAAGGAAATATCCTTGGCGTTCAGCAGTCCGGTAGCCGGTCAACGCTGCGTGAATTGAGTATCATCAAAGATCGTGGCTTGATCGAATCGGCCCGTGACGACGTCCAGCTGCTCATGCAGTCCGGGAATTGGGCCGCCGAGCACTCGCAGCTCGCCTCGGTTGTAGGGTCGTGGATTGATCAGTCCACCAGCGAATTCTTGAATAAAAACTAATATCTATATTTCGAAAGTGGCAGCATCACATGAGCCGTATTATCTCCGGCATAGCCGGTGGCACTACCTTGAAGTCGGTTCCTGGAGATGCCACGAGGCCCACCACAGACAGGGTCAAAGAGGCTCTGTTCTCCCGGCTGGAAAGCTGGAACGTCATTTCTTCGGCGCGAGTGCTGGACCTGTTTGCTGGTTCCGGAGCCCTCGGGCTGGAAACCGCTAGCCGTGGGGCGCGTCAGGTGCTGCTGGTGGAGCTGGCGCCAAAAGCTGTGAGCGTGTGCCAGCAGAATGCAGCAAAAATCAACGTGGCCTTGAAGGGCCAGATTGCTTCGGTTCAACGAGGCAAGGTGGATTCTGTACTCGCAGGTTTCGTCGACGAAGAAACTTCCTTGACCCGAAAGACTTTTGACCTGGTCTTTATGGATCCGCCGTATCCGTTGACTGAGCAGGAGCTCTCGGCGACCTTGGAGAAAGTCTCCAGGGTTCTCGCTGAGGACGCGACCCTTATTGTTGAACGTTCCAGCCGTTCTCCTGAACCGCAATGGCCGTCGGGCCTTGAGAAGATCGCGGATAAGAAATACGGAGAGACGCACCTATGGTTTGCCGAACCGGTCCAAGGCTAGAGAATGCTTGATCTCCGACGGATAAGGGCCTGCCGCTTGGCAAGCTTCGATAGCAGGCTCCTCGATCCTGGCTTTTGACGCGGTAAGGATGAGGTTCCCGGGGAATCTTCGGCTAAACATCTCTGGAGTTGAGCTGAGCAGCACATGGGCGAAGACAGTTTGTGCGGCCGCCACCTGGCGATCGGTGAAGGCCAAGGGCGGGTCATCTCCGATATTCACGAAGAGCAGACCATCGACGGCCAGCGAGTCTGCAAGTTCTGCATAGTACTCTGCGGTGGTCAGATGCTCCGGTGCCTCCGGTCCGCTAAAAATGTCAACGACAATAACGTCGTAGAGCTCACCTGCCAGTTCTTCGTAAAGCACCGCACGGGCATCGGCCACAATCGCCCGCAAATTGCTTTCTTTTGGCATGGGAAGGTGCGTTTGCACGAAGTCGAGCAGTTCGCGTTCGATATCAACGGCAACGTGCGTGCTTTTTGGATAGCGCAGAGCACCCCAACGGGCTAAGGTCAGCGCTCCGGCACCTAGATGGAGGAATTTTAATGGTTCTGGCTTGGGGCGCAATACGCTCAAATGATTGGCAATTCGAGCCAGGTATTCATAGAAGATCTGTTCCGGATCAGCCAGATTTACATGTGACTGTTCGGCGCCAGCAATGGCGAGGATCTTGGCACCAGGAACTAGGTCATCGTCATAAATCGTTGCATGAGCCTGAACACCACCGAGCCAGCGTTTGATGGGTTTATTGCTCATTTTGCGAGTTCTCCCGGAAGATTTTGCAGCAGCTCGACGGCGCGCGCAATGACCTCAGGTTTTTTGCAGAAGGCAAAACGCAGTAGGGAGGCATATTCCGACTGATTTTCTTGGTGCGCAAATACCGATAGCGGGATTGCGGCCACACCGATTCGTTCGGGCATGAGCTTCGCCGCGTCCACAGCGCTTTCGACTCCCTGTCCCTTGAGATCGGCGACCAAGAAATAGGTGCCTTTGGGGTGCATCACCGGGATCCCCGCCTTTTCTAGGCCGTCGGCAAGCTGTGCACCTCGCTCACCGAGATCGGCGGAAAAGTTGGTGAAGAAGGAATCCGGAAGCGCCAGAGCCTCAGCGACGGCTGGCTGGAAAGCAGGCCCGGAGGAATAGGAAAGGAATTGCTTGACTGTCCGTACCGCGGTGATGAGTTCGCGAGGCCCAGATGCCCACCCAACTTTCCACCCGGTGAAGGAAAACGATTTGCCGGCAGAGGAAATCGTCACGGTGCGTTCAAAACCGCCGGCAAGAGTCGCGATGGGGATATGCGGCGAATCAAATGTGAGATGTTCATAGACTTCATCCGCCAAAATGATGCAATCATGCTTATGCGCGAGGGCAATGATTTCGTTCAGCACGCTCTCGTCGAAAACCGTACCCGTGGGGTTATGCGGATTATTGACAATGATTAATCGTGTCTTGTCGGTAACGGCAGCCCGAAGTTCATCCAGATCTGGCTCGAATGATGGTGCTCGCAGTTTCACTACCTTGTGCGCAGCATTGGCCAACCCAATCATGGCTGCATAGGAGTCGTAATAAGGCTCAAAAGTGACTACCTCATCACCAGCTTCGACAAATGCCAAAATTGTCGCCGCGATAGCTTCCGTGGCGCCGGTGGAGACGACCACCTGTGTATCCGGATCAATTCTCAAACCATAAAAACGCTTCTGGTGCTCCGAGATAGCCTGCCGCAACGCGGGAATACCGCTGCCTGGAGCGTACTGATTGGCTCCGTCATGTATGGCTTTGACGGCCAATTCGCGAATTTCTTGCGGGCCCTCGGTGTCGGGGAAACCTTGACCTAAATTTAGTGCCTGGTGTTTATTCGCCAGACCGGTAATCTCTTCGAAGATTGTGACCCCGGGTTCGCCCGTTGGTCCCAGCAGGTTTGCACTGCGCGCGGTACGCCGCCATGGCGTGGATTCATAGGTCATAGATCAATTATGCTTCGTATCAGAAAATTGGCGTTGGGTAACACGCATGAATCGTTACGTGACAGCCCATCCAAAATCACGCGCTATCAGCGGTTTGTTGATAGATTCAATATATGCGCAGAGCTGTATGCCCAGGATCCTTTGATCCCATCCACAATGGCCATGTTGAGATCATTGCCCGTGCGGCGAGCCTCTTTGACGAGGTAATCGTTGCTGTGTCGACGAACTACTCCAAGAAGTATCGCTTTAGCGAAGAAGAACGAGTAGCCATTGTCGAAGAGACCGTAGGAGGTCTTCGCGGTGTTTCCGCAATGCCCATGGGCCAAGGGCTCCTCGCGGATTTCTGCAAGGAGCAGGGTGCCGAAGCTATCGTCAAGGGTCTGCGCAGCACCGTTGATTATGCCTATGAGATCCCCATGGCCACCATGAACCGCCACCTCACAGGCGTGGAAACCGTCTTCCTTCAGGCGGACACTAGATTTACTCATTTGTCTTCGTCACTGCTCAAAGAAGTGCAGTCGCTCGGCGGTGATGTCGCTGAATACTTTCCACGCGCAGTCATCAAGCGATTGTCGAAGAAGAGTTAGAAGCTTTGCTCGTGAGATGAAGATTGCTTGCTTCATCAGATACAGATTACCTTTTGAGAACAGTAGGGATTATCAAAATGGCGTTGACTCCAAAAATTACCAAGGCAGTCATTCCAGCTGCCGGGCTGGGAACTCGGTTTTTGCCAGCAACGAAGGCAATGCCAAAAGAGATGCTTCCCGTAGTCGATAAGCCTGCAATCCAGTATGTCGTTGCCGAAGCCGTGAACGCTGGGCTGAACGACGTGCTGATGATTACTGGGCGTAGCAAGCGCGCTCTCGAAGACCACTTCGATCGGGTTCCCTCCTTGGAAGCATCCTTGGAAGCCAAGGGGGACATGAAGAAGTTGCGTTCGGTTCAGGAAGCAACGGAACTTGGCGATATTCACTACGTACGCCAGCGCGACCCGCGAGGCCTTGGGCATGCGGTCCTATGCGCAAAGCAGCACGTAGGGCAGGAACCATTCGCAGTTTTACTGGGAGACGACTTAATTGATTCACGCGATGAACTGTTGTCGCTCATGGTAGAAACCCAGCAGAAGACCGGTGGGTCGGTGATCGCGCTCATGGAGGTCGAGCCTGAACAGATTAGCGCCTACGGCTGTGCGGACGTTTCTGCCGTCGAGGGCGAAGACTATGTGAAAGTGAACGCCCTGGTTGAGAAGCCAAGCTTGGAGGAAGCCCCCAGCAATTTGGCAATCATCGGCCGCTACCTGCTGCACCCCAGAGTTTTCGAGGTGCTTGAACACACCGCTCCGGGACGCGGCGGTGAAATTCAGCTGACGGATGCTCTACAGGAGCTTGCTGTGGGCAGCGAGGAAGGAACCGGAGTGCATGCCGTAGTTTTCCGCGGCCGACGTTATGACACCGGTGACAAGCTGAGCTATCTCCAGGCAAACGTGACTTTGGCCGTTGAAAACGAAGAACTAGGCGCGGGCATGAAGACGTGGCTAAGGACGTTCGTCGCAAACCTCGAAGACTAATCGTAAGGGGCTACTCAGGATAATCACATTTATCTTGAGTAGTCTTTTTCTTTGCCCCTGTAGCGAGCATTGAACTTGCCACATGGGCATACCCTAGATTTTCTTTGAGAAGCTGCAGGAATGAATACCCAAAACACAAGTGAAAGCTTTACGTCTCGTAGCGCGCGCTACGGTGTGGAGCGACGGCGGAAGCGCCGCCTGCGCGGCGTTCTATTGTCCGTAGTTGCGGTTGTAGTCATTGCAGCATTAGGTGCAGGGTTTTACCTTTTTAGTCTTCAACATCAGTTCAATTCGAAAACCAATACCTTGTCCATCGATTACAGCGATGAGCAGCAGAGTTCGCGACCTGTCAAAGATCCCGACGATGGCTCCATGAATATCTTGATGCTAGGAGTAGATCATGCTGATGATGAGCAATCGGACGCAGCGGCGCTAGACGGCGCGGTGAATCAACGCAGTGACTCCATGATGCTGGTGCATATTCCAGAAAACCGAGAGCAAATTTACATCATGTCTTTGGTCAGAGATATGTGGGTAGATATCCCGGGATATGGCCAGAACAAGCTCAACGCTGCGGTGTCGCTTGGAGGGGTACCGTTACTGATGCAAACCGTGGAAGGACTTTTCGACACGAAAGTCGATCACGTGGCGATGATTGATTTTGAGGGCTTCCGAGAGCTTTCCACGGCCCTGGGCGGCGTGACGGTCGACAATGAAATACCCTTCACCGCGAATGACACGGACTACTTCTACCCTGCCGGCGAGGTCACTCTTGAAGGGGATCGCGCCCTGCGTTTCGTCCGTGAACGAAAGTCGTTCAATGACGGTGATTACCAGCGCGTCAAGAATCAACGGACATTCCTCGTTGCGGCCGTAAACCAGATGCTATCCAACGATACGCTCACCAATCCGGTGAAGCTCTACGATATTGTGGATAAGGTTTCGCCTTACCTGACCTTCGACTCGCAATTCGATGCGGCGACACTAGTTGGTTTGGGTATGCAGCTCAAAAACGTGGACACCGAAAAGCTGGAGATGTTCACGATGCCGACTGCAGGTAGCTCAACTAGCGCCGATGGTCAGTCAATCGAACTTGCCAGCGAACTAGCAGTCGCTGAAATTTCAGAGGCGCTGCAAACCGATACCATGGCTGAATATTTGGCTGAGTACCCGCCAGAATAGACGTGCCCAAGCGTGAGTGGGAGCAATTCCACTCGCGTACGCAGCACGAAATCACGTGTAACCACCACTCGTAAACTAGACTTTGATCATCTGTGCTTACGAATTCAAGTAGTAGTTAGCATTCGACAAGAGGACATTTTGCACATGACAGTTGCGGAGGAGGCCGAGAAGTACGGCTTGCACCGAGTAGGGGCAAGACCGTCATTGGTCGATTACCTGAAGCAGACGTGGAGTCGTCGCGAATTCATTTATGAACTTGCCAAGGCCCGACTTCAGTCTCAGAACGAACGTAACCGTCTGGGCATGGTTTGGGTGGTACTTAAACCTACGTTCAATGCCCTCATGTATGGATTCATTTTTGGCATCTTGCAGGGAGGAAACCGACCTGCTGATTTCCCTGTATTCGTGGTTATCGGAGTGTTCCTCTTTGAGTTCTTCACTACGTCGATGAATGGCGGTGCGAAATCGATCACCGGAAATACCGCGCTTGTACAATCATTGGCATTCCCAAGACTGTCACTTCCTGTAGCTCAAGTCACCCAGAATTTCTTGACTCTTGTTCCAATGCTTGGTGTCATGTTCATTTATGCGCTTATCCTTGGAACCGCTCCGAAATGGACGTGGTTTGTAATAATTCCATTGGTGCTCCTTTTCAGTATCTTCAACATGGGTGTTGCGCTAATCTGTGCGCGAATTACTGTGCATATACGCGACTTCACCAATATATTGCCGCTGATCGGCCGAGTACTGTTCTACACTTCGGGCGTGTTGTTTAGCGTGGACCGTATCCTAAACAAATGGCCCTGGATGGTTACAGCCTTTGACTATCACCCGCTGTATCAGGCGTTGCAAATTGCGCGTGCGATGATCATGGACAACGCGGTATACGAACCACGCGCATGGTTTGTCGTAGGTATTTGGGCGATTGCTACTCTGGCGTTCGGTCTTGTTTACTTCTGGAAAGCGGAGGAGCGTTACGGCCGTGAGAATTAATTTTGATGATCTCATCAACCCCGAGCTGCATCCGGAATATGAACCCGAGCGGATTTTTTCCGATGATACTTCGTTCATCGACGTGGTCCCATCGGAAGACGTACAGAACTCGAATCTTAATATTGATTCCAGCCGTCAGCCTGTCGTGATGGTGGATAACCTTCATGTGAAATACGAAGTGTTCTCGAGCGGAAAAGCAGTCGGCGCAGCGGGGGCACGACGCTTGCTACAGTCGAATATGCGTGGTGTCCGCACGGTACATGCATTGAAAGGGATCTCGTTCGTAGCTTACGAAAATGAGTCGATCGGAGTTATCGGATCAAATGGTTCGGGTAAGTCGACGTTGCTTAAAGCTATTACAGGCTTGACTCCTCCTGCTTCCGGAAGCGTGTTTGCAAGATCGCGTCCGAGCCTTTTGGGCGTCGGTGCTGCTCTGATCCCCGGACTCTCGGGAGATAAGAATATTACTCTCGGCGGACTCGCCCTTGGCTACAACCGTCAAGAAGTCGAGAAGATGCGCGAAGACATCATCAAGTTTGCTGAACTTGAAGAATTTATCGATTTGCCCATGCGTACCTACTCTTCCGGCATGAGCGCGCGCCTTAAATTTGCGATCGCGGCGTCGAAGCAGCACGACATCTTGATTATTGATGAAGCATTGGCGGTCGGTGACGCGAAGTTCAAAAAACGGAGTGAAGCGAAAATCCGCGAAATTCGTGAGAACGCGGGAACGATCTTCAACGTTTCGCACTCGATGAACTCGATCAAGGAAACCTGCAATCGCTGCATCTGGATTGAAAAAGGCGTCCAGAAAATGGACGGCGATCCAGACACCGTGATCAAGGCGTACCAAGCACACTTGAAGAAGAAATAAAGGAACGGATGACTGACTATCCAGGCGTTGCCTACGTAATGCCTGTGCTGAACGAAGCAGATTACCTCGACGAGGCCGTCGCTTCTATCTTGGCGCAGGACTACGAAGGTGACAAGGAGCTTGTTCTTGCACTAGGTCCAAGCACGGACGAGACGAATCTTGTCGCACAGCGCCTAGCGGCTCAAGACTCTCGCATCACCTTGGTAGACAACCCACAAGGGCGAACTCCGATTGCATTGAATCTCGCCATCCGCAACTCGACTAATCCGATTGTTATTCGCGTTGATGCGCATAGCGAGCTGCCCGCTTCCTACACGAAGCAGGGCATTGATACGTTGAATCGTGTAGGCGCACACGACGTGGGCGGACTCATGGATGCCCGTGGACGCACTGCACTCCAGCGGGCCATTGCCGCAGCGTATCACTCCAAGTTCGGTTTTGGCGGACCTGCATATCATTCCGGTGCACCCGAGGGCGAAGCGGAATCGGCATACCTAGGTATCTTCCGTCGCGAAGTTTTTGAAGAAGTGGGCTATTTCGACGAAGACTTGTGGCGTGCTCAAGACTGGGAGCTATGCCTGCGCATTCGGCAAGCTGGGCATAAGGTCTGGTTTGATCCGGAACTTAAAGTTGGCTATTACCCGAGAGACAACTTCCCATCTCTGATTAGACAGTCATTTGCCTCCGGAACTTGGCGCGGGGAAATTGCGCGTCGTTTCCCAGAGGGCAAGTCGTTGCGCCATGACCTTCCACCACTACTCCTTGCTGGGATTAGCGCGGGGATAGCTTCAGCAGTAATTCAGCCGTTGGCCGGCGAAAGCCTTCCGAAGCCAGTCAATATCCTGCTGACGCTCAGCAAAGCGATTCCGGTTCTCTACGGCGCGTGCGCTTTGCTCGCCGGCTTTCGGGCCAAGGGAGAAGGTCTGAAAGAAAAGCTGCTTACCGCAGCCACCTTCCCGGCCATACACCTTCCATGGGCCGCCGGCTATATCAAGGGCCGCGCAGTGGGAGCAGGAAGCACTCTCGACAAAGGGCGAATCAAATGATTGCCGAACGCCCGGCTCGGCCCACGCTAGAAGAGCTGCGGGCCGTATGCCAACCCCCTGAAGTTCGCGCGCGCAAGAACGCGGAGCACTGGACAGCTGAGCTGTACCTGCGCCATATCTCGATCTATCTGACCGCGGTGTTGGTTCGCACCCGAATCTCGGCCAACGGTGTTACCGGGTTGATGATTCTTGCCGGTTGGTGCATGTCCCTGGCACTGTTGATCCCGGGGATCTGGGGCCCAATTCTCGCTGTAGTTCTGTCACAAGTCCAGCTCTACTTTGATTGTTCGGACGGGGAAGTTGCTCGGTGGCGTGGTACGCAGTCACCACGTGGCATTTTTATCGACATGGTCGGTCACCATACGACCGAAGCCCTCATACCTATTGCCCTGGGATATCGCGTTTTCCTAGAACTCTCGGCAGACGGAGCGAATGCAGTCCAAGCCTGGCCAACACTGTTCATGGCCGGGTGCCTGGCTGTGTTGCTGGTATTGAACAGGTCCCAGTCCTTGATGGTGCATGCGGCTCGGAGCATGGCGGGACTGGCTAAACTTCCAGATACCGCAGATGCGCGTTCAATTCCGGTGACATCCATCGTGGGTCGCTTGCGTTCGCTGGCCCGCTTCTTGCCCTTCCACCGGATGCTTCACGCGGTGGAACTCAGCTTGGTAATTTTGGCTTGTTCAATCATCTCTGCTCTGGTAGGAGTTCCTGGAATTGCCGAGAAATGGATGATTTGGATTCTCTTGCCTGCAACCGTCCTGGTTAACGTTGGCCATTTCATCGCGAACATGGCTTCCACACGGCTTAAAGCCAGTTAGTTCGAAGGGAGGAGGAAGATGTCTGAAAAAGAATTGCCTCGCGTCGGTGTCGTAGTGCTGACAATGGGAAACCGTCCCGCAGAGTTGCGGCGCGCTTTGGACTCCCTACTTGCGCAGGAGTCTGTTGAGATCGACGCTGTGGTCGTTGGCAATGGTTGGGATCCTGTTGATATCCCTGCCTCCATAAAGACGCATTTTCTTCCGGAGAACCTTGGAATTCCTGCGGGCCGCAATGCCGGCGTGGGTCTAGTGAATGGCGAGTACCTCTGCTTTCTGGATGATGATTCTTGGTTCCTTGACAATGACTTTTTAATTACCTCAGTCGAGCGCTTCAAGAGCTACCCGAAGATGGGATTGCTGCAGCCGCGCATTACTGACCCGAAATCTTTCGAGAATGATCCCACCCGTTGGATCCCTCGCTTGAATAAGCGCACGGCAGAAGAGCCCAGCAAGGTTTTCCACGTGGGGGAGACCTGCTTGGTCAGCCCACGCGCGTTATTTGACCAAACAGGTGGCTGGGCCGCAGGTTTTTGGTACGCACATGAGGGAATTGAACTAGCTTGGCGTATCTGGGACACCGGACACTATGTTTGGTATGCCGGAGACATGAGGATCGGCCATCCGGTCGTGGACCCGCGTCGCCATGACGAGTTCTACCGGCTCAACGCACGGAACAGGGTATGGCTGGCACGTCGAAATCTGCCGGCTCCCTTGTGCTGGATTTATCCAACTTCATGGCTCTTGGTTGAGTGTCTCAGGATGAGGAAAAATCGCTCTGCTGTCAGTCAATATGTCGCCGGTTGGCGAGCTGGCTGGCGTGGAAGTCCATGGCATCGGGAAGCTCGGCCTAAGCTTAGATGGTCAACCGTGCTTAGAATGACTATGGCGGGAAGGCCGCCAGTACTTTAAAAACTTATGGCGAGCGACAGAGCTCGGCACTATAACTATGCACCAGCTAAATGGCGCGGAGGTAAACATGGCTAAAACAGTTCTTACTTACGGAACGTTCGACTTGTTTCATATTGGACACCTGAATATTCTCAAGCGCCTGAAGGAAAAGGGTGACCGACTCGTAGTCGGCGTATCAACAGATGAATTCAATGCGATCAAGGGCAAGAAGCCTGTTGTTCCGTTTGCGCAGCGTCTAGAAATCGTCCAGGCCATCAAATACGTGGACCTGGCGATCCCGGAAGAGAACTGGGAGCAGAAACGCTTGGACATCAAGAAATATGACGCGAAGGTCTTTGGCATCGGCGAAGACTGGCAGGGCAAATTTGATGACCTGGGCGACGAAGTTGAAGTAGTCTACTTGCCGCGCACCGCCGGCATCTCGACTACCGAGATGAAACGCGTCTTGAGCGAATTCGACGAACGGCATGTTGAATCATTGAAAAATACCTTGGACTCGTTGAGCCAAATCGTTAAGGAATTGAGCTAGTCAGCAAGAGCGCTTTTGTCCCAGAAGAGTAAGCCCCTCAAGAAGCAGGTGTTTGCCCGGAATGCTGCCACTTGGCAGTTGGCTACATCGATTAGTCACAGAGCCTTCCTGGCGACTCGGCTTGTATTCGCAGAAAGTCCGGAACTGCTTGGCTGCTCCGCATTCCGAATATTACTTTGACTGCTTCGCTCACCGGCACGGGGTGGGGCTTAAAGTCACGTCGTGATTTGAATAGAACCGATACGACAAGTCTTCCGGTTCGGGTTTATGCCAAAGATCCGGCCGAAAGCTATGCGGAACGCACACCAAATCTTTATGGAGCACTCCGAAAGCTTGGACTTCCACGGGGCAGACTTGGATGAAACTATCAGGGAATACTAGGCAATTGCGCCCGGATGTTCTCGTCGCTGCGGACCCAGCAATTCGTAGAATGGGTACGGACTTCTAAGTTGACCAGGAATCGGGAGAGTCGTGGAATTCGCTGGATGGCGTGGCAAACTAGGCAGGATCCTGCCTTCGGCACTGCTGCGCAAGGTCCTAGCTTCCCAGCAATCCGGGAATTTGCCGCTGTTGGCTTCCGTATCCAGGGTTCGTTCAGAGAATGAAGATGCAGTCAGAGCCGTCGCCGATCGGCTGGGCATAAGCTACTCCTGGGATGAAAATTCCACTAGCTATGTCACGAACCACGAGTCTTGGCGCCTGTTGGAAGCGGAGCTCCAATTAGCTGGGATGTCCTGTTACCCCATCACCGAGCTTGGCTCATACGCAGCTTCCAGCTCTTGGGCGGTGGGCCTCTCACGGCTCGATTCTCGATCCCAGGGCACCGGAGCCAGATGGAATGTATTTCCGGGAGAAATAGAACCAATGCACGATGCCTTGGACTTTGTTGGCCCCATCGATGTGGTCTACACCTGGGTAGATGCCGACGATCCGAGTTGGCAGTCCGCGTATCGGCGGGCACTGCTGCAGGAAAAGGGCGAACTCGAATCAAGCGCCGCGGACTTGGGGCGATTCGTTTCTCATGATGAGCTCCGGTATTCACTGCGTTCGTTGGAAATGAATCTTCCCTGGGTTAACAACATATATCTGGTTACGGCCGCTCAAGTGCCCAAATGGCTTGTAGATGAGCACCCAAAACTCACGGTGGTTGACCATGCAGAGATCTTCGACCCACATTGCTTGCCTACGTTCAATTCGCATGCCATCGAATCACGGTTATCGTTCATTCCGGGTCTCAGCGAACATTTCATTTACGTCAATGACGACGTGTTCTTCGGGCAACCGCTTTCACCCAACACCTTCTTCGGACCGTCTGGGCAAGCCAAATTCTCCCTAGCTCAAGGGCACTTTGCGGATGCCGCAGAGGCAGAACTTCCAGTCAACGTGGCTGCGGCAAATAATCGCGAGCTCGTAGTTTCATCCTACGGACGCACTACTTCGCGTAAATTTAAGCACGTCGCGCACCCGCAACGACTCAGCGTTCACCGGCTGGCCCAAGAAAAATATGAAGTAGAACTGGCCGCTACGGCGAGGAACAGATTTCGCAACCCCGCCGATATTTCACTTCCGTCGTCGCTGGCGCATCAGCTAGCTGCCCGGACCGGTCAGGGATACTCTGCAGATTTCGACTACGCTTACTTAGATATAGGTAGTCCCAGCCTTACAGTGCAGGCGCTTCGTCTAGCCCGGCGTAAACCGTCGCAAATGTTCTGCATGAACGAGGTCCGGCAGCCAACAGACATCCGGCAAAGAGCGCGCGTGGTGAAGCAGTTGTTCGAAGTCCTGTATCCGTATCGTTCTTCATTTGAAAAATAGGTTCTGGCCGCAACGCCAGAATCTGAAAGTTAGTGACGCACAATTTTAAGGAATATCGTCAGTGGTTCTAAAGAAGCTTTCCGCACAAACGCTGGTCCAGTCGCTCGTCAGCGATGTCCGCGGCCAGCGTCTGAAAAGGAAATCGTTCCGCTACTATGCCGGTCATCACACGCTAGGCCTGGAGTCACGCGACGGTGCCCTGCACTTGGAGGCGGAGCTGAATTACGCTCCCTCCGGCGTCTCGGTGCTGCATGGCCGGACCCTCGTGTTCAGCACAACCACGGATAACGTTGAGCACGCAGATACCGGACGGATCACTGCCAACGCAAAGATCGAGCTACCAGCACTGCTCGATGCATGGGAAGACTACCGCGCCCAGAAAGCTGCAGATGCGGGGAACACCGTCCCGGAGGATGACGACGTTGCGGTATCCGAAGAATCCGCAGTGGACGATGAGGGTCTTCCCGCCGGCACCGTACGCTTGGCATTCAGCTTCAACTGCCTCTTTGAAGACTTGCCCACCGGGATCGCCTGGGTACAGCTCGAACCCAATGGCGACCTGATGCGCCGCAAGGAAGTCAAGGATCTTATTGCCGAGGAGGCACTAGTTCTCGACGGTCCGGTGAACGCTCACCGCATTATGGGTAGGTTTGAAAAGACCGAACTGCGCGATGCCGCTCACTTCCATGCGGGCGAACGCAGCGCCGGTGTCTACGTGAACAAACGTGCCGAGGTGTCCATAGGGCTGAACCGCGATGTTACGCACTCCTATCGGATTCGAACCGACAAGACGCAAGTCCAAGAGGGGGTATTCAGCCTCGCCGGGATTCTTGACACGCAAACCGATCGGCTGACCGGGGCGCACTTGAGCATTGTCGGGCGCCGCTCCCAACTGGTTTTTGAATCGCCCGTGGACCTGGCCTTGGACGATACTCTTGCGGACCGCCGGTTTGGCAAGGCTACGTACTCTTGGAAGACTTCCTTGGACTTCTCCAAAGAAGACTGGTCATTGATCGACCGCGGCGATAACTACGATGTCTACTTGATGGTCACCTCCGAGGGAAGCGACGAACCACGTCGCATCCGTGTCACCAGAACCCCATTCGTGGTCCGTTCGACCACCCGTGCCGGTGCGGTACAAGTGGGGAACCAGACGCTGGCAATCTCGCCGTACTTCACCTTCAAGGCCAAATCCACATCGTTGACTCTTGAAGTCTTCGACAAGGAGGCCTTCGCGGTTCTGGCCGATTCAAAGGCGCGGCACTTCCCGATTCTTGAGGCGGGGCGCAAGCCCATCTGGATTGTCGGAGAGTTGTCCTACAAAGCTCAGGACAATGGGCTGCACTTGTTCCGCTATTTGCGTGCCGAGCGCACGGACATCGATGCCTACTATGTCATTGACGAGAATGCCCCGGATCTGCGCAACTTCGACTCGATGGACCATGTTGTTTTCCATGGCAGCAAAGAGCACTTCGAGTTGGCCATTAGGGCATCCCGATTTGTCGGCACCCACCATGCGGACTATCTGTACCCCACCCGTCATCAAAGCTTTTCCTCACGGACTCGCGCAACCCGAGTCTTCCTCCAGCACGGTGTCATGGGCACCAAATGGATGGTGCCCAACTACGGAAAGAACTCACCGGGCTTCACCACGGACTTGTTCCTGGTGTCCTCCGAGCGCGAAAAGCAGTACATCGTCTCGGACTTCCTGTATTCCGCAGAAGATGTCAAAGTCACGGGCCTGTCGAGGTTCGACTCGCTGCTTGCCGAAGATATCTCAACCAACCAGAACATGCTGCTGATCATTCCCACCTGGCGGGATTGGCTGCAGAACGAGGAAGCATTCCTCGAATCCGAGTACCTGCAGCAGTGGAAGGACCTGCTCTCGTCTCCGGAACTCGCGGTATTGGCTGCCGAGCATTCGCTAGAGATTGTATTCAGCCTGCACCCGAATATGCAGCACTTCCGCGAGCATTTCAAAGATACTCCGGCACGACTGATCGTTCAGGGCGAAGTCGATGTACAGGAACTGATCATAACCGCTGCGGTGATGGTTACCGATTACTCCTCGGTGGCTTTTGACTTCAGCTTCCTGCACAAACCGGTGCATTACTTCCAATTTGACCGTGCACGCTTTCTGGGCAAGCAAAGCTCGCATCTTGACCTGGATGCCGAGCTGCCGGGGCGTATCGCGTTTGACAGCGCGACCCTCCTGCAGGATCTTACGGAGACCATGGACCGGGACAAGGCCATGGAGGCCGAATACGTATTGCGTGCAGATGCCTTCATGACCCACCGGGACCAAGGCAACAGCCAGCGAGTTACCGCTGAGATCGAGCAGGCCGCGTTGCGCCGCCGCTCGCAGGACGGATGGAAGGCTGAACTGCCTGAAAAGCTCATGCGCCGATTCCGGAAGGACAAGCGCTACTTCTCGGTCATGCGCGCCTTGTTCAAGGCCGTGTCCCGCACGCCGGCCGACGATAACCTGATTGTTTTCGAGTCGGGACTGGGCAAGCAATACGGCGACTCGCCGCGGTACATCTATGAAGAACTGGTTCGCAGCGGCGATACTCGCACAAAGGTCTGGATCTATTCGGGTGCGCATCGCTTCACCGACTCCAATACGATCACTATCAAACGGCTTTCTCCCGAGTACTTCTGGTACTTGGCGAGGGCTAAGTACTGGGTGAGCAATCAGAGCTTCCCGCACTACCTGCGCCGCCGCAAGGAAGGCATCTTCCTGCAGACCTGGCACGGAACGCCGCTGAAGCATATGGCTTTGGATATCGAGGAGATCCATGGCCGTGATGAGGGGTACGTCCAGCGTGTGCTCAATGCCACCAAGCAGTGGTCTCACCTCATCTCGCCGTCGAAGTACACCACCGAGATCATGAAATCGGCGTATTCATTCTCTGGAATTGCCGCCGAACTTGGATATCCGCGCAACGACATCCTCATGTCCAGCGACGCGCCAGCTAGGGAGGCAAAGATTCGTGAAGGGCTTGGTCTGGCTCCGGGAGTGCAAACCATCCTTTATGCGCCCACCTTCCGAGATGACGCAGGAACAGGCCGCGGTCGATTCAGCTTCGAACTTCCAATGGACCTGGAGGAATTTGACCGGCGTTTCGGTGCGGACACCGTGCTGCTGCTGCGCATGCACGTGCTCGTCTCCAACGCTATTACCATTCCGGAAGAGCTTCAATCACGGATCATGGATGTCTCAAGCTACGCGGATATCCAGGAGTTGTACCTGGCGGCAGACGTTCTGATCACGGATTATTCTTCCGTGTTCTTCGACTATTCCCTGCTGCGTCGACCGATCGTGTTCTACGCCTATGACTTGGAAAACTATCGGGATAACCTTCGCGGGTTCTATCTGGACTACCAGAAGGAAATGCCTGGCCCGATTGTGGAGACCGAAACGGAGCTGTGGGATACCGTGCAGCGAGCCCTGGAAGGCGAGGACATTGGGGGAGTCGAGCGTGAGAGCTTCATTGCCCGCTTCGCCCCATACGACGACGGATCAGCCTCACGGCGCGTCGTGGAACGCTTCTTCCCACGTAGCTGATGGCTAGTCAGTAAAGCCCGGCATCGATAGATCGATGCCGGGCTTTACTGCGGATGGCGGCCAACACGGAAGAAATATAGCTAATTGTCCCGGTAAATAGGGAAGAATCGTCAGGTAGCTCGCGAGCCACTAATGGAAAGCCTGCGTGATCCAGCACGGGCCGATGGTTGAAGGAACACTGTGAATAGATTTAGTACCCGCGTCATCCTAGGCATTGGACGACGTATCGAACATCGCGGCAAATTTCGCCTTGCCGCATTATTCTATGAACGGGCGCTGGCAACGAAGCTCCTGAAATCCGACGAAGTTCGTTTCCGGCTGGGATTCTGCCAGTTCAAGATGAAGAAGTATTCCTTGGCCATGGTCAATATGGAATCCGCCATCGCCCACCAACCGCACCGCTTCGGCTGGATCCAATCCCTTGCCTTGAACATGCAGCGGATGAAAAAGTTTGATCGCGCCCTTGAGCTGTTCGCGGCGGCTTGCGCTGGACAACCGCAAAATATTCGGTGGCATACTCGTTACGCAAAGTGCGCGGTTGCTGCCCGCAAGAAGGATCTTGCCGGGTCAATATTAGAGAATCTCGTTGTCAGGTTCCCATCCGAGCCTGCGAGCTCCGCGGCCCTCGCAGATCATCTGCTTCAAACCGGGCAGCGGTGGCGTGAGCTCGAAGTACGCCAAGCATACGTACCGGTACACGAGCTTGAAGCCAAGTGGATGTCGCTCACCGGCCAGGCGGCACAGTTCATGGCCCGGTTCGAAATATCCCGAGACTATTTCCTGCAGGCCACGGCACTGGATCCGGAGTATTCCAAGGCCTGGTATGGCCTAGCACGAGCCTACGAAGAACTGGGCGAACTCGAGAACGCACAACGAGCCGATGCCCAAGCCGTACTCACCAGCAATGACGAACAAACTTCGACGCTGGGTGTCGGACGGTTGCACGAACGAGCAAACGACTGGACACGAGCCTTGGAATCCTACCGGGAAGCGTTGGCCGCCTCCAGCCGCCCTGGGGACAGGCAGGGGCTCAACTATCGTGCAGGCGAAGTGAACAGCAAGCTGTTCAATCTGGAAGCGGCAGCCAGGCACTTCGGCGAAGCTCGGGCAACCGCAACTACGGTAGAAGGGCAGGTACTATCTGCATACGCCCAAGCACGGGTCTACGCCCGCGCTGGCAACTTCGCCGATGCCGCGGATACCTACTCGAGCTTCGTCGAATTGCTGCCGGAGCAAAGCCGTGTGGAAGAACCCGTGGCGCTCTACCGTTATGCCCATGCGCTACACCGGATGAACGACTATGAACAAGCGGCAAGTGTGTACCTTCGGGCGGCTAGCGCGTGGGGCTACCTCGACGGAACGTTGAAGGTCCCCGCCGCAGCCGGGCCGCGCGCCGCCCACCATATTGACCTAGCACAGGCGGCCGAAGAACGCGGGCGGTGGGATGACGCCGCGGAAGCGTATCGAGACGCGCTATGGCACACCTCTACGACCCAGCGGACGTGGCAGGCACGTGCAGGACAAGCACTGGCCAAGTTCGGTGAGCCGCAAGTTGCCTGCGGATACTTTGAGAATATGCTGCTATTCACCGAGATTTCGGTGGCAGGTTTGGGAACCGCGCTCAAGGGCGTAGGACGGCACCGGGGCGCCTTATACATTCACGCGAGCGAACAACTTCCCCTGGATGAGAAGCTGGTGCTTTTTGAGTCTTCTCACGGAAAAAACGTGCATTGCCATCCTCTGGCCATTTACCAAGCCATGCGCCAAGACGAACGCTTCGAGGGGTTCCGCTACGCATGGGTTTACAACGACCACAACGCGGTCCCTGCGCAGCTTTCGGAAGATCTGGATGTAGCGATTATCAAGCAACACTCGGATGCTTATATCCAGTTACTGGGAACCGCTAAATACCTGGTGAACAACGCTACCTTCCCGGCTTATTACTCAAGGCGTGAGGGGCAGCAAGTGCTTAACACCTGGCATGGTACTCCGCTGAAATTCATGGGAAAGCTCGTCAAGGGCGCCATTGGAGAACACAGAAATGTGCAGCGCAACTTCCTGCACACCACACACCTGATGGTGCCGAACCGGCACACGCTGAAGACGCTGTCGCAGGATCACGACCTGGATGGGATGTTCCCGGCTTCGGTGGCACTGACCGGCAGTCCACGTGTTGACTCGATGGTGAACCTCAGCGCGCGGCGACGTGCAGAGATACTCGCTGAGCTGGGGATCGATCCGCAGAACCAAGAACCCGTCGTGCTCTTTGCTCCCACCTGGCGCGGGCAGATCAATGACCGAAGCTATAACGTGAATTCATTGGTGACGGACGTAGCCCAAATGGCGCGAGGCGCCCATCAGATGTTGTTCCGCGCGCACCGCTTCGCCGAACAGCTCATTGGTGACGCGCAATTGGACGCCACAGTGGTCCCGGCATCGATCGATACCAACGAACTTCTGGCCGTTGTCGACGTGCTGATCACAGACTATTCATCGATTTTCTATGATTTCCTCCCGGCGCGAAAGCCTGTACTCTTCTACACCCCGGATTTCGAAGCCTATGATGCCGAACGCGGGCTGTATTTCGAGCGCGAAAGCTGGCCCGGAGAAGTCAGCGACAACATTGTCGATTTGGTCAGCAGCCTGCGCCGGACGCTGGACGCCCCAGCAGGCACCGCGCACCCGAACTTCGAGGAAAATCTTGCAGAGTTCGCTCCGATGGAGGATGGAAACGCGAGCGCACGGGTCATCGAATTCTTCTTCTTTGACGATCACGCGCACGTACTCGCCCCAGAGGCCGATACTCGGACCAAACTCCTCTTCTACCAGGGTCCATTCAAGCCCAACGGAATCGCAACGGCCTTCGTGAATCTGATTGGCTCCTTGGATTCCGATAAGTATCTCGTCGCGGTGGCCGTAGACATGAACGCGACGGGTTCCGACCCGGCGGCCCTGGAAATCCTCAATTCGCTGCCCAGCCATGTGAGGGTGCTGCCGCGCGCGGGAGCCACGGCGATGTCCGCCGAGGAACGCTGGGTATCGGACTCTTTCCATGCCCAGCGCGGTTTCAGCTCGGCGGAGGCAGAAAACATTCATCTGGGCACCATGGCGCGGGAAATGAACCGCAGCTTCGGCTCCGCTCGCTTCGACATGGCCATCAATTTTGAAGGATATTCACGGTTCTGGGCCGCGCTCTTCGCCGCGGCTCGCAGCCACGCAGCTAGCACGAGCATCTACCTTCACAACGATATGGTTGGCGAATGGCTGCTGCGCTTCGGCACCATGCCAGGCCTTTTCGCCACCTACGGCCACTATGACGCCCTCGTTTCCGTGACCGACAGCGTGGGGGAGATCAATCAACGGCAACTAGGTGAACGATTCGGTATCGACGAATCAATATTCACCGTCTCGGAAAACCTGTTGGATCTGAACAAGCCATCAGACTGGGCGGATCTGTCCGAACCGGTGCACGAGTTCAGCGGAGAGGGGTTGACGGTCTTTGCGAATATGGCACGCCTTTCCCCTGAAAAAGGGCAGGCGAAGCTGCTGCACGCATTCGCTCGGGTGCACGCCGCTCATGCGGATACCCGCCTGCTGCTCATCGGCGACGGCCCGCTGCGTCTGAGCCTGGAAGAACAGATAAACGAACTTGGCTTGGCCGGCAAGGTAGTTATCACCGGTCTGCTGGCCAACCCATTCCCGACCTTGAAATCTGCCGATTGTTTCGTCTTCTCCTCGGACTATGAAGGGCAAGGACTCGCAATGATCGAAGCGATGATGCTGGGACTGCCGGCAATCTCCACCGACGTCGTCGGTTCGCGCAGCGTCCTGTCGGGAGGTTTCGGACTGCTTGTCGAAAATTCCGTCGAGGGACTGGCCGAAGGCATGGAGCGTCATCTCAATGGGTACAGGGCCGAGCATGAGTTTGATGCCCAACGCTACCAATTGCAAGCGCTAGAACAATTCGAAACTCTGGTGAAAAAGCCAGTGCCTACCGGTTCACGTCTGGGCTAGGAGTCGAGCAGGGCGAGCGACTCCGTCAGGAACCGAGCCATGCTCGCGCCGGGCGTGATGTCCCCGAAGTATCTCTCAATGAGGGCATCACGTTCGGCATCCTTGGTTTCCAGCGCTTCACGGACTAGATCGGCAGTGTGCGCGGCTTGAACTGAGCTTAGGCTCGGTAGCTGTTCCAATGCGGGGGAGTCAGCCACGACGGCCTCCGAGGACACGGGTGTGGTGATGAATATGGGTTTGCCGGTAGCAAAGAAATCGTAGGCTACGGCCGAGATGTCAGTGATGCACGCGTCCGCCTTATGCCATTGCCATCCCCAGTGCGCGGTGTCGTCAAAGAGCAGCCGTCCAGCTGATTTCGGATTCGCCGAATTGAGTTTTTCCCGGATCTTGGCCACGTCCGCGCCGTATTGTTCTACGTTGACTCCGGAGCGAGGATGCGGGCGGAAGATGACGTTGAAGCCACCGTTATTGATCAACGAATCGATGACCTGCACGCCGTGGCTTGATACCGATCCGTAGTTCATTGAAGGACGGTCCCCCTCCCAGGTGGGTGCATAGAGCACCGTGGGCAGCGCACTGTTCAGCGCATAGGGAGCCAGATATTCCGCATCAATCTGCGGCCGGCCAACCAGTCGGGTTCGCTGTCCCACATCATAGTTACGCAAGTTCAGCGCTAGCCGGTCACGAGCGGCCTGGCCTGCACTGAAAACATAGTCATAGGCTTTGAGCTGGTTAGACCACATGTAGGCCTTTTCGCTTTCCCCATGGCAGATGAACACGTGGTTGGGTTCGTTGAATCGGAGCATCTGGAAATTGCGGATGTTCTGATTGATGTAGAACACCACGTTGAGATTCTGCGAATCAACTAATTCTTCGATATCGCCAATTGTGGGGGCGAGATACACGGGAAGCGGGCATTCTTCAGACAATGCCAACGCGGTACCGGCATTGCGGGTAATCACCACGACGGGAGCGGATCCGGCCAGGTGCTTCAACGGCTCATACCACTGGCGGATCTGATACGCATTGACCATCGCATCGGCAAAGTACAGTGCCACTCGATACCGTTGCCCACCGGTGGGCTGATGGAATAGGTGCCGAGCGTGCCGCTGGACGTAAGCGCGCTGCTGGCGGGCGTCTAAGCGCATCTTGGCAAATTTAGCTGCACCGGCCAAAACTGGAATCGCGCGCATTTATCCCTCTCATGAACCTCAGAAACTCATGAATCATTCTATGCAAGAGAATATTTCGGGAATTGGTGGACAGGCCAAATGACCGAAAAATTTCAAATCAGGTGATGATCTGGGTTCAAGCAAGCAAAAATCGCAGAAATGGGCGCCTTCTTGTCTCGATGCGGGAGGAAGGTGCGATATTGTGTGTTTAGTGCAACATTGATTCTATGCCGTTTGAAGCGTTCCCGGTTTGGGAACTGAGCTTCAAGCAAGCTAAGATGAAATGTCGGACTATGTTTTTATAGGAGTCATCATTAGCGATAAGCGTTCTGATCGATCGTCACATGGCGCACTCGATCGCAACTCGCCATTGGTTATATCAGCCATGGACCTTGGCCGAGCGCCAGGTTCCATGAAGGCTCTTAACGAACAAGTTCCGGCACCCGCTGATGTGGGTAACGCACTCATTGGTATTCGTGGAGGATCTGAGATTTCCTTAGATCTTCGCCTCGAAGCTGTGCACGAGGGCATTTTGGTATCCGGCATTGCCACGGTGGAAATCGCTGGCGAATGTGGACGGTGCCTTGCGCCTATCGGGTTCAACTACGGGGCTGATATTCAGGAACTCTTCTATTATGAAGAGAGCGATGAATTCGAAGAAGATGATGATGTAGATCAGTATTGGGTTGTCGGTGACTATATTGACATCGATCCGGTATTGCGGAATGCAGTGGGCACAGCCCTACCGTTCCAGCCGGTATGCCGGGATAATTGTTTGGGCCTCTGCAATGAATGCGGAGTCAGCCTCAACGATGAACCTGAGCACCACCACGAGGTAGTAGATCCTCGTTGGGCAGCGCTTGCGCAGCTGTCCGAGGCCGCCACAGAAGATGTGGCAACAGATAAAACGTCAGACGAGAGAGAAGAGAAGTAGTCGTGGCTGTTCCAAAGCGGAAGATGTCCCGTGCGAATACTCGTGCCCGCCGTTCACAGTGGAAGGCTACCGCACCGAGCTTGGTGAAGACCGTTGAAAACGGCCGTGTAACCTACAGCCTGCCTCACCAGGCAAAGGTTGTCACTGACTCAGCAGGTACCGAGTTGTTCCTTGAATACAAGGGTCGCAAGGTCGCAGACGTCTAAGACATGTCTTCTAAAGAAGAACTTTTGAAGCGTCTCGGAATCGACATAGATTCCGAGACGCTTCATCTTTCGTTGACCCACCGTTCGTACTCATACGAAAACGGTGGCATTCCCACTAATGAGCGCCTAGAGTTCCTTGGCGACTCCATCTTGGGCTTTAGCGTTGCAGAGCACCTCTATAAGACGTGCCCCGATCTCCCTGAAGGGGATTTAGCAAAGCTCCGTGCCGCGGTCGTCAGCACCCGCGCCTTGGCTGATATTGCCCGAGGCCTCGAACTTGGCCAGCACATTCTCCTGGGCCGCGGCGAAAGCCAGTCCGATGGCGCAAACAAATCTTCCATCCTTGCAGATACCGTAGAGGCCCTTATCGGCGCCGTCTATCTGGTGCACGGCATGGATGAAGCGCGTGACATGGTGATGCGCCTCGTCGGCCCGTTGCTCTCCGACCCGCGACTGCTCGGCGCTGCCACCGACTGGAAGACCGTCATCCAAGAAGAAGTCGCCGCCGCCAAAAACGGTGAAATGCGCTATGCGGTTACCGGATCCGGCCCTGACCATGCTCGCTCATACGTAGCGGAACTGCTCATTGGCGATAAGTTGCACGGCAAAGGCACCGGTCCGTCGAAAAAGGAAGCCGAGCAAGAAGCTGCGCGGAACACGTGGAATATGCTTCACCCCGGTGAAGATCTCCCGAAACGCTAAGGCACGGATATGCCTGAGCTGCCAGAGGTAGAAGTTGTCCGTGAAGGACTAGACAAATGGGTTCGCGCGCGATTGATCGAGTCTGCCCGGGTCCTGGACCCACGATCCGTTCGGCGACATGCCGATGGTGTGCATGATTTCGAGGAAACCCTGGCCGGATGCACCTTGGCTTCGGTGGTACGGCGGGGTAAGTTTCTCTGGATGGACCTCGAAGGCCTCTCTGAGCCGGCAGCCTTAGTGGCGCATCTTGGGATGAGCGGTCAGCTCCTGGTCGAAGAGCCGGATGCGCCGGATGAAAAGCACCTGAAGGTCCGATTGTCGCTCAGCGAACGCAGCGACGCACCATCCGAGCTGCGCTTCGTGGACCAGCGAATTTTTGGCGGAATGTTCCTGTCCCCGCTGGTACCGACCGAGGATGGGCATCCAGGCGGTGCCGGCAGCGATAAACCGTGTATTGCGCAGGCCGCCGCGCATATAGCTCGAGATGTCTTGGACCCATATAGGGACACGGATTCGCTTTATCTTTCGCTGCGTAAACGCACCACCGATCTGAAGAGAGCGATTCTTGACCAGGGGGTGATCTCCGGTGTTGGCAATATCTACGCCGACGAGGCGCTTTGGCAGGCAGGACTTTCCGGGCTCCGCAACACCGCGACCATCAGGCGCCCAGAGGTCGAACGCCTGGATGCTGCACTCATCGATGTGATGTCCCGTGCACTAGACGCCGGAGGGACCAGCTTCGACTCCCTATACGTCAATGTCAACGGCGCTAGTGGCTACTTTTCCCGTTCCCTGAACGCATATGGACGTGAAGGCAAGGCCTGCCAACGCTGTGCCGGAAACGGGCGAGAATCGGTGATCCGCCGCGATCCTTTCATGGGACGCTCTTCGTACAGCTGTCCTGTATGTCAGCCGCGGCCTCGGCGGCGCTGACGCACCCGGGCTCCTCACCGCCGTCGATCTTCTCATTGCCGAGCCCGAGACGCGCGGCACGGGTCGTCGGTGAGACGCTCACAGGCACCGCGCTTCGCGGCAAGTACCTCTGACTGGTCCTGAATGAGCAGGACGCACTGCTTATTCATCTGGGTATAACTGGACAGATGGTCGCCACATCGCCAGGGTTTTTGGTCGGTTCTCACGATCGGGTGCAGTTCGCATTTACTGATGGCGGCCGTGATCTTCTCTTCGACTATCAGCGCACCTTCGAACATCTTCTGTTTGACGAAGGCAGAGCGATATTTCCGTCGCCGATCTCCCATATTGCCCCGGACCGGTTCGATCCTAAATTTGACCAGGGCTGCTGTGGTCGCGCGAATCAAGATTATGAGCGTCAGGAATAAGCGCTCTATTGAATCAAGCGCTAGTTTCGGGCATCGGGAACATCTACGTCGACGAAGTGCTCTGGGCGGCCGAGAAGCACGGCGAGACCGTTGAGCCTTTGCTGTCCGGGGCGACGATCTCGGAGGTGATTGACTCGGCGCGTTAGGTGTTGGCCAACGCACTCGTTCAAGGAGAAGGATCCTACGATTCGCTCTACGTCGACGTGTCCGCAAGCAGCCGAGTATTTTTCCCGGTGCCTAACCGTGTATGGACTCGCAGAGCATCCCTGCACGCGCTGCGGAACGCCAATTGTACGGGAGCAGTTCATGAACCGTTTGAGCTATTTTTGTCCGGTCTGCCAGCGAAAACGCTTGTCGTGCTTGCATGCTGTCCTAGATTCTCCAAGAATGAGCTAGGTGAGCATCTGGCGGCCTAGTTTCGACACACTCCATGCCAACGAATAAGTTGTAGTAACTCACGAGGTCAACTCGCGATCGATCCGACTCGACTGCTGTCTTAGCCTGCGTTCCAGCGATCGCGGACCGTGCGCCTCCGCGTCCAATCAGATACTGGTCAGGCGCTGGATAGTGCTTGGGATGCGCCTCGAATTCGTGTACCCGGATTCAAGAGCTGACAGCGATTCTGCGACGAAGCTACCTGCGATGCAGTCCATATGCTGAAAGCGCGCGCCTTCCGTCGCTCGTCGCAAATCACAACGGTAGGATTGTTGTGACACAACAAGCCGAACTTCCTGAATCTATGCAGGTGGGATGACTCGGTCGTCGTTCGCGACAATAGCAACCCTTCGTGCAAGGCAGGTGAATAATTTGGCGAGACTCAACCTCAATGGTATCGAGGAGCGCATTTTCCCGCTTGCGGGCCGTGAGCCTGACGACATAGAGTGCACCTTCAACCTGTTGCTCGCTCACGTGAAGCCCCGGAGCCGGGTCTGCGCGTCGTTTTCGAGAACGGCACGGAGTCCAAGATGTACAAGCAGAGCCTAATGGCTCGCATGTACGAGCAGCAGGGTCAAATCCTCGCACGCACCGGTGTCGAAGTGAACGAGGTCCCCGACGGTGATGTGGAGAGCGGGCACATCTATGTCCTACAGTCCTTGAGTACGGACCCGCAGGTTGCGGCATTGGAGGACCTGCACAAGATCAGCTTCTCGACCACGAGTGTCGAGCAGCGCATCAAGAACGCGGAGTTGTCGCCGACGTACTTGAAGGCGCCGGTGCCCGTGGTCGCGGACTACCGGCTCTACAACGTGAGACCGTCAGCAATCGAATACCTTTTGCACCGCATTTTCGCCACAGTCCGTCTCGGCTTGACTCAGGTTGACCGCAAGAGGCAGGACTTCGATCCGTCCGAGGGGTTAATCGTGACTCGGGATGCCATCAATCAGGCTGTCGCGATGATCGTCTCCGGAGAGAGCGTGGAATACGTGTATGACTCTACGAGCCAGCAGCTGATTCCTCGCAAATAGAGGAGGGGAGCCGCAACAACAAGGAGAACTGATCAATGGCCACAGGTTATGAGCGGTACCGCAAGCACCCGGTCTGGGAGACTTTAAAGCTCAAACGCGAGTCACTCAATGCGGCCCGGTACGACGATGCCGTTACCGAGCAGAGTCGGATGGATATCATCGAGTGGCTCGACGAAGCGATTAAGACCAAGGGCGCACTGCAACCGGCGCTGTACCTCAGCTCGCTCGATGGACTCAGTGCCTCACTCAACCAGGTGCCTGTTGACACCGCTCAGTTCCGTCAGTTCGTCGCGAACCGGAGGCACCCAGGTCAGCCCTTCAATCAGTTGGAACTGGCGCTGCGCGCATTACCTCTCCCGCCGCCGAAGGACTTGAAAGCTGCCTACATCGAGCAACTCGACAAGGAGGTCAAAGCGCGGAACGAGATTCTGGGCGATCTCAGGACGCAGGTCACGGAGACCGAGACGTCGCTCCAGGTGCGCCGCGACGAGCTGAAGACGGTCCACGCCGAGGTCGAGAAGCTCCGGGGTGTGATCCAGACCGAGCGCGAGGCCATCGCAGAGGTCAGCAAGATCGCCGATGCAGACATGCGCGCGGCTTGGAAGGAAGCGCTCGAGACGTGGACCCAGGAGCGGAAGAGGATCGACTCCGAGAACGACGCGAAGGCGCTGGAGAGCGTCGCGACCCTCGCTGCGATCACGACCGCCGGTGAAGCGCTGGCCGAGCACGCTGCGGGAGACCTCAGCGCCGCGGACTGGTCGGGCCGGGCGAAGCGCGAGCGACGGAGCGCGCAGTGGATCCGTTTCAGCGCCCTGGCCGCGTTCGTCTTCGCAGGAGCGGTCGGCATCTTCATCGTCGGAGAGGCGATCGCCAACAACTTCGACATCTCGCTGGGCGGCGGCATCCTGAGAGCCTCGGTCGCGATCGTGATCGGCGCGTTCGGTGGACTCTTACTCCGGGAGTCGACCCGCCACTTCCGGGAGGCTGACACTGCCGAGGACGTAGCGCTGTCCCTGAAGGCGCTCGCTCCCTTCTACGCAAACGCGGACGACGACATCCGCCGTGCAGCCCGGGCCGACGTCGGCGACGCCGTGCTGGTTAAAAACGTACTCTCGCGGTTCTCACACCGCGACGCAGCGAAGCACTCGTCGGACGTCAACAACTCCGAACTTCCGGACCTAGTCAAGGAGGCTTCAAAGGTGCTCAATCTGCCCAATGGTAGTCAATCGAACCAATGATCCAACAACATCCGGTGCAATTAGCGTCGGGCTGTCGGCCTGCTCCGACCGGAAGCATCAAAGAACTGAGGACCTGTCAATCCTCCTGCCCCTCGGCCCGTCCACCTCGCCGCGGGCATCGACCCTGCGGTCACTCAGATGATCCGACACGCCTTCGTACGTGAGCATCAGGACTCTGACCTCCAAGGGAATACACACTGAATCTACCGACGAGGAGATCCTTGATCTATACATCCCCGGAGTCTGCCCAGCCGCGGATTATCCCCGCGATTCCGCCTTAACTGTGGGTCGTTTTCGTACGCGAGGGCGATGACCGGGTACGGTTGTGGTCCGTCGTGGACAACCGATGCGAAATCTCGAATGACAGAACTCTGCGCGCCTTCGACCTCGTCATGACCGACCAATTGGCTGGCCTTAGAGACCACCTCTGAATAGAACTTGAAGTCCCCGCTCAACTGGAGGCTCAATGGGCCGACCGCGGCAGGCTATCCGGTATTGGAGATCGCAGACACGCAGCCGGTGCCGTTTCCCGGATTCGATCACCTAATATTGGACCACGCCCGGTTGCAGCCCCTGATGCGTGAACATCGGTACGAGTCTGGGCGCACGGTCACGTCTTCCGTCGTGGGCGTGTACTTAATCACTGACACTCGCGACAAAAGGCAGTACGTCGGCAAAGCCGACGGAGCGGAGAACATACGCCAGGGCTGGAACGCCTACGCGACCAATGGCCACGGTGGCAACGTGGAGCTGCGCAAAGTCGATCCGATGTGATTCCGCTTTTCGCTGCTGCGGGTCATTGATCCTTCGACGCCCACTCCTGTCATCGACGCGGCTGAGAGCCATTTATAGGAAGCCCTCGGCACACGCAAGCACAAGCTAAATCGAAATTGATTACCTATGAATCGACACAAGGAGAGTTTCCATGCGCACGTCGCGAAGGGCCAGCCATGAGGACGCAGTCGCGTTGCTGCGTGAGGTCGCGCCAACACATTCAGATTTACTAGAAGCACGGGCGTACGTTCTTGAGAACCTCGCGAACGGCGCTGCCTTGGAACGCGAGGTTGTCGCTGGGTTCTTGAAGCGCAAAGACCAGACGATGCCGGGTGCACCCGAAGTGTCTGTCGATCTCGCAGACCCTGATTGGCGCGATGTGGTTCTTTCAGCGCCTAGCGTGATCGCTGTGCGGTTGAGCGAAGCGGTCCGCAGTGTGATTTCAGATCTGTACCGCGAGGGTGCCGTCGCTCAGCTTGCTGCAGGAGAGCGCGGCGATGCAGGAACGACGGTCCAGGTGCGGTCTTCACATGGATCTAGTGGCACTCGTAGCAGCGGGACGGTCCCGCACTCTGGCTTCTCCGCGTTCCCTGAACCGGGGAAGCGTTGGGCCCTTGTGGTCCAGCAGGAACATCCCCGCCATGTCTATGGGCGAGCCGAGCTGGCGGCAGACTTCGAGGACCTTCTTGGACCGCGGGGTGTCGAGGTCCTACGCGAAGCACTCGCCTGCTTCCGATCGGCGCACTACCTCGCCGCCGTCGATCTCCTTGCTGCCGCATCGGAGGCTGCATGGCACGGAGTCGCACGCGCCGGGCGCGGACAAGACGACAAGCTCGACCGGCTTGTCAACGCCGGAACAAATGCCGCCGAGGTAATTCAACGCGCACACGACTTGCTGGCCCGCGGCAAAGTCATCGACAAGCAGCAACTCAACGATGTGCGTGCGCAGGCGGCGCGGTTCAGAGACATTCGCAATTACGGCCTGCACCCAGTAGGTCCCCATGACGCTGACCGGGAGGACGTATTCACAGAGGCAGGAGCGACGGTATTGTTCATGACCGCGCGACGCTACTTTGCAATTCTTGCTGATGCGTACGACGCCCTGAGTGCTGCGGATCAGGCGACCAGCTGACGCTCATGCAAGACTGTCCGGTGTGTGATAGTGAACTGGTCGCGCTCCGGCGGTCGAAGGGGTGAAGAGGGTATGGTCTCGGAATACGAATGGCTCTATGTCACCGCCGAGGCGGATCGCCACCGCTGCAGCGCCAAGACCATCTGGCGACGTATCTGGTAGGGCAGACTTTCGACCTGGGCGGCCTTGATAGACGACCGGACATCAAGACATTGATTCGAGTCGCCGACTTGGACTGTGCATTCGGCTCGACTGCACATTATAAGCACGTCCGGAAGATCCGCGCGGCCGTTGACCGATTAGTAGGTAGCCGTCATCTCCGAGGGCCCCAAGACCATGCCAAGCAGGGAACACCCGGCGAAACCGTACCTCCGTACTAGGAGCAACCGGGTCGATCGGCGCTCCAGCGTTGAATTCTAGTGTGTTCGATTGCGTGCTGCCGATCCTGCTTCATGCCCGCCCCGCTGAGAGACAATACAACGGTGGAACGGCTTGCCTCCGGATGAGAGCGTAATTGCTCTACTACCAGCGAATTGCCCATGTTTCCGCGACCGATATTCTCGAAACAACACGACAGGCACACTTCTCCATGAGAAGCAGGCTTATTCTATTTTTGTTTCTGGTGACAGGCGCGCCGGGATCCGAGCGTCAGAGTTTTCGGCAACGCCGTGAACACCGTCACTGTCTGCCCACCATGACGTCGAGCGCTGCTCGCGTGTACCGCTGACCGTCGGCGACTCTGTGAGCTCCTAACTGTCGGTAGCTCCCTGCATACTTTGATATGTGCAGCGATCGGCACCCAAGACCGCTATAACTGCCGGCGGAAGATCCCTGTCTGGACACCGTTCCTGATAGACAAAGATCGGGGAGAGAAGATGAGCGGACCGACGACCGGAGTCGTCCGAGAGCCATTCCTGCTCGCCCAAGTGCGGGAGTCGTTCGGACGTGTGGTCTACAGCCACAAGACGCACGAGAAGCAGGCGGACATCTGCTTCACCAAGCACCGGTGGCAGCAGGGCGTGCTCGTCGGCCTCACGGCTGTCAGTTCCGGCACCTTTCTCGCCGCGGTCGTCGGACTCCTTGGCGACCCCGTAGTGTCGAGTCTCATGACTTCATCCATCGCCCTCCTGGTCACCTGGATCAGCCTGGGCGCGAAGACCTTCCGATTGGCGGACGAGTCCGACGCCCATCGGGGCATCGCCTCCCGACTTTGGGACATCCGTGAGTCCTACATCTCACTGATCGCCGATCTGATGTCAGGCACAGTTTCCGACGCCGAGGGCCGAGAACTCCGCGACGAGCTCCAAGAGGCTTCCCGCGACGCCTATTCCGACGCGCCTAGGACGACATCAATGGCCTTCACCCGTGCACAGAACGGGCTCAAGAACAACGAGGAGATGACATTCACGCCCCGCGAGATCGACCTGTTCCTCCCGGAAGCGCTCCGGATCGAGGAAGGCGAGGTATGACCATGAAGACATCAGAGATCTTCGACGCGCTGTTAGAGAATCTCAAGGTCGGTGACACGGCTAGAGCCGTCGCGTCGCGCCGGGACGAGATAGCCAAAGCGCTCAACAAAGACTTCCGGAGCAAGGACGGCTGCACGGACTACAAGCTCATGATCGGATCTTTCGGGCGGCACACGGCTGTCAAGGGCGTGTCCGACCTCGACATGATTTACATCCTCCCTTCCGGTATTCGGTCGCACTACGACGGGGACACGGGCCCGCGGAGGATACTCGAGCGCGTCCGCGACGACCTGAAAGCGCGGTACCCTAACACCTCGGTCCGGGTCGATCAGTGCGTCGTGCGGTTGCAGTTCACCACCAACGCCTTCAAATTCGAGGTTCAGCCAGCATTAAGAACTCCGACGGCAGCTTCGACTATCCGGACACGAAGGCTGAGGGCTGGAAGCTCACCAAGCCGCGCGAGGAGATCGCCGCGGCCAAGGAGTGCAACAACCAGACCTCGACGAACATGCGGCACCTGGCGCGAATGACCCGGGCATGGAAAAACCAGAACGGCGTCAACATGGGCGGCCTGCTCATCGACACCCTCGTGCACAGGTTCTTCTCCCAGACCAGCAACTACGATTCAGTGGGCACCGGCTCCTTCGGCCTGATGATGCGCGACTTCTTCGACTTCTTGAAGGTTGAACCGGACAAAGACTACTATCTGGCGTTGGGAAGCAATCAGCAGGTGCAGGTGAAGGCCCGTTTCCAACCGAAAGCCACGAAGGCGTACAACCGATGCCTCGAAGCGATCGCGGACGAGGGGAAGGCTGCAGCGAACAAGAAATGGCGCGAGCTCTTCGGGACGTCCTTACCGCTCAAGGCCAGCGAGTCTGCAAGGTCTTTCGATGACATCGAGGAATTCATCGAGGACAAGTATCCCGTCGACATCGTGCACTCGGTGACCATCGACTGCCAAGTCACGCAGGACGGTTGGCGAAAGGCTTCTCTGCTTGAGATGCTACGCAATCGCACCCTGCTCAGGGTGAACAAGGATCTCACGTTCAAGGTGACTTCCTGCACGGTCGCCCATCCGTACGAGATGAAGTGGAAGGTCCTGAACCGCGGAGAAGTCGCCGTGCGGCGGAACAACATCCGTGGGCAGATTATCGGTTCGAGCCAGCCGAATGTGCGGAATGAGCGAACAACCTTCCGCGGGGAGCACGTCGTCGAGTGCTTCGTTGTCAAGGACGGAGTGGTCGTGGCGCGGAACCGCATCGACGTGCCGATAAGCAGCTAAATACCGAGAAATCGGTGAGCGTCCTTTGGAAGTGTCGTGGACTGACCAGCGGAATACGCCGCGGCTGTGTCATCGGTGAATTTGATTCCCGCGCGCTACACCGCAACTCCCAGAAGAAATCAGTAGCGTGCTCCATTTAGACATTGCTGGAGAAACTGTCGCGGATAAGTCAGGGATCCTTGCTGAAGTAGGAGATATCGTGGAGGTATGTCTGAATCGATGACTTCATCAATCGTTCTCCGTAAATGTCGTCCATCTGACGGCATAACATCCATCGCGTCCGGGTGCGCTGGCAAATGAGTCTCACAGATCATCTCAGGATTGCCGGGTCACCTGTCCGAGTGTACCTCGATGGTGTGTCGCCTTGGCTCGCGGATTCCCGGGGAATTTCCCGCGAGGCGAGAAGCATGGTGCAGGCCCTCGGCCTCACCGATCTAGCTACCAGCCGACTAGTAGTGCCGCCGCGCGCCGGCGTCGACGCTGCGCACTCGGGTACAGCGATTGATTTCCGCGCTCGTATTGCGCTCGGCGGCTTCGACCCCCAGGACTCGATCGCGGCGCAGGGTGTGGCTTTGTTGCCTTTCCATGTGGGCGCGGTGGACAACGGCATGCATCGTGCGCGAGTGCTCACCGAAGCATTCGACATGGCCGTGCAGATCCTCAACGCGCCCTCGTCCGAAGATGAAATCGACCGCGCCTGTCTCCTGCTCGCGCACTGTGAGCAAGTCTACCGCGCTGGTGCCACTGCTCTGGCCGGCTCCCTCGGCAAGGCTCTCGATGCGGTCGAAGACGGGCTGGCCTTCGCTTTGGGGATCGATGGACCTTCGCTCGCCGATCTTCGTGCGCTAATGACGGCCAATTCTGACCAGATCGACCAGTGGCGGGAACTGATCGTTAAAGGCGAAAGGTTCGATCCAAACCCTTCCTTTCCCGGCTCAGCCCTCGTTGGCGGTGCCGACGCGGACTGGATCGTGGGTGATACGCTCATCGACAGCAAGGCCTACGCGAAGCTCACTGTGGACTCCCTGCGAAGTTTCCTCCGTCAGCTCCTTGGGTACGTCATGCTGGACTTCGAGGACGCTCTCGGAATTCGCGCCGTCGGCGTTTGGCTGCCCAGGCAGAAGCTGACGCATACTTGGTCACTTGAACGGCTCATCGGCGGGAGCCCCGAAGAGCTGCTGCCGAAGCTACGTGCAGGGTTTCGTTCGGCAGCTGGAGGCAAGCAGGTTGCCGCACGAGAACTGGCTACGCAGCGCCGCAAGCACCAGATCCTCGCCGAGAACAGGCACACCCCGCATAGAATGCTCGCCGATCTGGCGCGCAGCGGGGACGCCGACATCCGCTTCCGTGTTGGGCGGAATGCCGCGACTCCTGAAGAAACGGTCCGGGAGCTCGCCCGGGATCGATACGCGAAGACCCGCGAAGGCGTCGCGAGGAACGAACACGCGCCTGTCGATGTGCTCACGTCCCTCTCCAAAGACGCCAGTGTGGGCGTCCGGCGCGCCGCAGGCGCGAACCCAAGTCTGCCGAAGGAACAGGGGAAAGCCATAGGCACAAAGCCGGCAGAGCCGGCTCGATCCGATGACAGCGAACCAATGGGTGCAGCTCAAGATCCTGCCGACTTGGCAAACAAGGAGCTGCGGATCAGCCAGGTTCGCGAGGATAATGGGATGGATACTCAGTGGTTCGCCGACTTCCTCATGGCCGCGCGCGGCAAGCCGTTAAGGGCTCAGCACCTTCGCTTGCCGTTGCCACACGCAAGTAAGGTCTCCACCTTGCAGCAGGGGCGGTCTCTAGGCGTTCCCGGCTGGTTGAAAAATTGTCTGTCAGAATCGGTGAGATACGATCTGATGCTTGAACACCGGCCTGCCTGGGTACGACGCGCGGTTTCAGGGGATTTTCCCGTCTCTGACCCCGCCGTGCGCGATTGGCTACTAACCGATGTTGATCCCGAAATTCGCTGGTTGACTCTCCAGCGGACGCTTGATTGGCCTGATGATTCCCTGGCACAAATGCTCGGCAAACTCGCGACAGATCGCAAAGCGCGCACGCGATTCCGAATGGAAGGCAAAGGACGCTTTGCAGGAGAGCGCTATCGAACCCCGGCCGAGTACGAGCGGGAGACGCTTTCGCTCGTGGCTTCCCACCCGTCGACACCGCAAGACGCACTCGCAGAGCTGTTAGCTTCGAAGTCGCCGGATGTCCTCATCGCACTTGCTGCGAACTCGGAGCTATCAGTCGATGACCTCACTGCCTTGATTCCCCGGCTGAAGGCGATCGGATCTGACGAGTATCGCGAGCGGCTCGCTGCTTCGAAAGGTCTCCGACCAGCGGTGGCGAAGGCTCTTGTCGATGATCGCGACCAAGTTGTGCGCGCCGCGTTAGCCCGAAACGGAGCTGTGCTGCCCGAAATCCTGGGAAGATTGTCGGAGGATCCGGAGCCTCTTGTTCGCCTAGAGGTCGCAGCGAACCCAGCGACACCGGCCGAGCTGGTTTCCGAAGTCGTCATGCCCTTGCTCATTTCCGCCAAAGATGAAGTTCTACTCCACATCCTCAGGACAACCGAGAATCGTGAGGATCTTGAGCTGCCGGCAGAAATACTCGCCGACGCACTTGAGCGTCTGTCTAAGTCGCGCGTTCGTGAACCCGATATGCGCCTCGTCGTGGCATGCGACGACCGTACCAGCAGTCGGACACTGGGGCGGCTTTCCCGAAGCCGCGTCGATTTCGTACGTGAATCCGTGGCGAATAATCAGAGTGCTTCACCAGAAACACTTGCATTATTGGCCGCTGACTCAGAGCCGTCGGTACGTGCGTCGGTGGCCGCCAACGAAACCCTTGACGCCAGTTTGCTGGCGATGCTAGCGCGCGACGACGAGCCCGAAGTTCGTGCCAGCGCGGCTAGGAGTCCGCGGCTAGCACCCTCGATTTTGTCGAAGCTTCTCCGCGACGACGACCGGAGCGTGCGCTCTTCCGCGTACAGAAATCCATCAACCAAGTCCGAAGACAAGGCCGACATCGACACCGAGCGTGAACGAGCATGGAGAGACGATGCGCCGAGTCGGACCGACTTGGAAGAAATGGTAGCGAGCAAGCGCGCAGAAGTGCGAATGCAAGCCGCCTACGACCCGCGAACGCCTGGAGATATCCTATTCATGCTTGGCGGTGAACGCCGCAGTGTAAGAGTCAGACGAGCCGTCGCCGCAAACCCGAATACGCCAGCCGAGGCCCTCGCCTCGCTCGCGGATGACCAGGACGTCGAGATACTTCAAGCCGTTGCATTCAACGGCTCAACTCCGACTGAGGTGCTCGTCCGGCTCGCTGGTCAGAGCGTCGACCTCGCACTGCTCGTCGCGCTCAACCCTGACGTGTCGGTCAAGCTACTCGATGCCCTTGCCGAGGACGCGGAGCCGTTGGTGGGATGTGTGGCCGTAGGAGCCCGTTCTGAGCGGGCCGCACTAACGATGAGGAAGTACGGCGCGGAATCTCGCGAGGTTCTGTCCTAAGTGGACTCGGCAGCGATACCGGCCACCCGCCAGGCCTCTGAGCCAATGCGCCCGAGCATTCTGACTGACCAGAGCATCGAGAGTATGATGCCTGTGGTGATGCTAGGGCGATAGCCGCTTCATCTCGCGATTTGTCTCTTCAGTAAGACGACGTATGGCTAACAATTGAATACCGGCATGGTTGTCTTGAAAGTCGGTATTGTACACAATTTCCCACAAAGTCGACGAGTCAGAATGAATACGGATCACGAGTGCATACCATCTTCTTCGACGGTTCCACGGAACCCTTCGTGGCATAATGACTGATGCTGATGCTGATGCTGATGCCCTAGACACATGGGTGTAGGCGGGCGGCTAAGGTATAGGTTTGCAGAACTTCACATTGCTGGCTCTGGCAGCGTTCACATCTGCTTGAACGGGTTCCTGGATCAGCCCGTGTTCGTACTCTGAGAACTTTGCTATGAGGTTCAGCTTAAGCCGACCGTTGCGCGTCGAAGGGTCGATTCCGTCGGCACCTTCCTCATCGGCCACTTCATCGACAAGGGCCCACGACGAGCTGAAGTCGTCACTATAGAGACATGCGCCACAGGACTCGTCATATTCGCCGTCACTCTGCTGCTCGCTCCAGCCAACGTGACGCTCGACGGGCCCATTCTCGGCTAGTTCTTCGCTTCGCTGCCGCCGATACGGCACAAACAAACGCCACTCTTCGAATCAAGGGATGCTCCGAGAGCGGCGTACTTCTGCCAGCATCGTGTCTGGGTATTCGCGACAGCGCGCCGTGCAGTCGCATGTGACTCCGACGCGTCGAATTCGCGCTGCTGACGGGCGCGGTGCATTACGGATGTCAGGCGATGTGTCGGCTCCAGAATTCGTCGTCGGCCCAGGTCTCGGGGATGCCCATCCCTGCCAGATTTATCTGCGGTCGCGTGCTGAGCAGTTCATGGAGCCGTCGTGCCCAGCTGCTACGCGGCGAGACCGAGTCGAGTACCGACTGCGGCGAGACGAGCACGGGGTAGAGGCGCTTCCTCGATCGTTCTGGCAGGGCGTCCGTGCCTGCGAGCCACGAGACTGTGGGGGAGTTCGGAATCGCTGGGTAGATGCCGAGGCCGACGTTCCACAGGCGCCCGTGGTGCGCGCAGATGTTCCTCACGCGAACGTAGGTCTGCAGCCAGGACTCCAGCACCGGCGCTGTGAGGCCAATGCTTCTGGCGACCGCAGTCCGGTCGGTACGCCGACGCAGATTGCGGTACGTGTTGGCGAGCTGCCCGATGGTCAGGGTCTCGACCATGAGCCAGGACGGCGGCAGCTCCGGCGAACCGTAGGTCGTCAGGTAGTGCTCGAGGGCCGAGCGATGGACCAGTGAGTCTTCTCCGGCGTCCGGCTTTCCGCGCAGCCGCTCGTCACAGGTGTCCCGGACGATTTTGAGGAGCCCGGAGTGCTTGCCTCGGTGGCCGAAATGACCCGCCTCCACGTACCAGTGCGCGTCTCTATAAGTCGTCGACATGTGATCCGTGAGTGCCGCACGGACCGCGACCTCGACCCGCTCAAGGGCGTCCATGATCAGCAGCCGCAGAGCGCGGTCGAAGACGTATAGGTCGAGCACGTCGTCGAACTCCGTGCCCATATGGAATACATGATCGGGCTGACCCTGCTGGAATGGAATCGTGTAGGGCGAGAGACGGTAGTAGCCGATTTGCCGCAAGTACCGCGTGGCCCGCTCGGGTGCGGGGATGCTCAGACCGCGTTCGGAGAGGCGATCGACGAGCACGTGGAGGCTCAGCGGCGGCTTGTCATAACTCTGCGAGCCGCGCGGACGTGGTGGGCCGGCCATCTGCGCTCCTCCCGGTCATCGGCAAAGAAAATCCCCCAAGTGCGCATCGTGGAGAGGCGTGGGGGATATAGTGCATTCAGCATAACACGGCCAGGCAGACGTCTCATGTCTGCGCCTTCGTCATTGAGGGCATTCTATCTGATCGGTGGGATCCCAAGGCGTCGAGCGTGAGCTGCGCCTGGTGAACTCGGGATCGCGTGTGGCATGGGCGTATCGCTGTGTTCATGTGGATTTCGCCGCAACTGCAATTCCTCTCTGCGGTGGACGGGCCAACCGTGTGATGTCACGTAACCCGCGACTGTAGCTCAAGCTGTCCGATCAGTCCGGTTCTCCTGACAATGGCGAGTGCGAGTCGTGAGCAGGCCCTTAGGAATCAGATTGGGCATAATGGCATCATTCCAGGCCGGCCCGTTCGGCTAGCCGGTTCAGACGTCACTCACGCCTAGCGTAGGCCCCACCAATCTGTTGCCGTGTTCAGGTGGGAGAATGGAGCATCAGTTGCACAAGGAGGGGCGATGGCTAAGAACGAGCTCGTCGTTGGCGAGCCGCGTCTGGGATGGTTCATCGACGGTAACAAGGAGACCGATTCGATCTCGGTCATGCTGCGCGACACGGGCACGACGATCGAACTCACTGTTCCGCTACAGAGCATGTTCGGCTCGAATGACCCATACTCCCGCTGGTGGGCTCACGGCGTTATGTTTGGCGACGATCCGGAGCGTTCAAAGCACAGTTACGGCCCGCCAAAAGTAGTGCTCATGCATGACCACATTGGAGGTGTCGTGCTTGTCGGTTGCAGAGCCACCGGAGCGAGCAACAACCTTCATGTCGGCCAAGGTCGGATCGTTGCCAACTACGCCGTCCTCGGTGGACAATCCTTGAAGTACGACAAGGTCAACGGCATCCGTGCAGAGGTGCCAGCGCTTGCCTCTTGGACGCGGCTCAGCAGCATGAAGGTCGACGTCACGAGCAATGAGTCAAATCGGGTGCAATCCGTGCAGATGACTCTCACCAATGCCCCGAAAGTGAAACTAGCGAGGCCACTCAACTTGACGATGCAGTCAACATGGCGGACGGAGAACCAGCGGGGGAGTTTCCTTGCCTATGAGGGAGTGAAGTTAGAAACGCACATCGCGCAGCCACGAGGATGGGATGACCACCTCCTTCTCCATGGTGCCGTACTCGACCTCGTCTCTCTCGCGGCGTGGCGACCTTTCGGATTCGCTTCCGTCGAGGTCCTTCGCACTGACGACCCTGTTTTGAGCGCTGGCGGCACGGTTCTGTCTGACAAATGGTCGTCGGTCGTGACGCACCGGTTGCCACGACATGAGCCCTGGACGAAAGAGCCTCGTTTCTTGTTCCCCTGGGTTGAGATCGGCCCCCGCGGAGTTGCGCGATGGCTGAAACTTCGCACGGATTACTACCAGGCCGTCAGCCCTGTCCTTAACGTGCTTCGTTCTGACAATGTCTGGAGCCACGCGAGCGCGGTACAGAGCGGTATCGCGCTTGAAGCGCTCGGATATCTGATCGACATGACGAAAAACGATGGCGCTCACCTAAACTCCCGCCGACAGATCAACTTCAAGCCCGCGCTTCAGGTAATCCTCGACGACCTTGTCGAGCCACCGTTTAGCGATACCGCTGGTTGGATTAACAGGGCCAATGATGTGTACATGGGCGCTAAACACCCCGATCGACCTCAGCCGGATTCGCTAATCATGTTGAACACTCTTCGGGAGAATCTGCTCATCGTCCGCTACTGGATCGCGCAGCAACTCGGGGCCACTGCCAACTCGCTTAGTCAAGGGCTCCGTACCGACCCGCTCGCGCGTGAGTTCGAGGCGATCGACTGAATCCGCCCGCACGTGAGGGCAGGGTGTCCTCGGCGGCCATCTCGCTGTAGAGAGTCGGGCTCGCCGTATCGCCGATTGAGTTGTGCTGCTTGCCGTCCACGTCGAGGACGACGCGGTGCTCACCGCCCGAATCGGGCGGAAGAAACCACCATTGAAGGTGCTGTGGGCCCGCTACCTGAACACCGTGCCGCAAGGCAGCGAACGGCATTACCGGTACGAACGGTTCTGTCAGATCATCGCCGAACACGCCCGGGCCAGGGACCTGACCAGGCCGCTCACCCACGAACCGGGACACATCTCATTAGTACTACCACTTACTGTCCTAGGCTGCCCTACTGCAGAGCCACGCGATTCGAATGCCCAAGCCGTAGACCGGAGTCGGGCCGGAGTCATGCCAGTTGCCCTATGAGCTAGATCGGGTAGTCCTTCAGCCCGGACATCGGGTCTTTCCATCCTCGGTTCTTCGGATGGCTGGCCAGCCACTGACGGATATTGATCAGGACTTCGTTGACGTCGCGCATCAGACGTTTTTGCTTGCGCACGAAGGTCCGATCGGTCACGTTACTGCGTAGGGCGTGTGCAGGCTTCTGCCGTGCGGCTCGCACCCCACGCAGCGGCGCAAGTGCCCACTTCGCATTGTCAGGCTCCACACAATTTATCGTCATGAACATCTCGAGCCGCATGAGGGTGCCCAGAGGCTGTCCTGCAGGGTTCTTCTTGGGGACGCCCGCTCTGTCGAGCGCCTTGCTATCGATGTTCTCCGACAAGAGCTTGTCGAAGGAGTGAATGAAGTGGTCCCACTCACGCTGATCGGCACGCAGAATCCATCCGAAGTCGTCGGGCGGCTCGTTGGTCTTGAAGAGCTTCCCTTCCCAAACGTTTTCGAATAAGTTGTTGATGTTCTCGAGCTCCTGTGTCAGCCTCGTGAACGGGCCGATGCCGTCCGGCCAGCTGCCCATCTGTGTGCCGTACCAGACCGGGTGGGGATCGACGTTGTCGGCCTCGACCTGGAAGCTCGCCCATCGCTGCTGGTGCTCTGGCGTCAGATCCTTCAGGTCGCCATAGAACGCCGCAACGCGTCGATTGATTGGTGACTCAGGGTCTTCCGGGTCGTAATGGCTCATGTCGTACGCGAAGCCGAGATGCATCATCCCGACATGGTCCCTGTCGGGCTGATTGTCGTCGTATGCCTCGTCGGATAGCCCGAAATTGATGCCGAAGTCGCCCATGCCAAACCGGAACCGAGCGTCGTTGCGATATCCCTCGAGGACGTCAGCACTGAAGAAAGCCAACTCCAGCGTCGAGCGTCCGCGAGCCATGGCTCGGGAGAACGGAGCGTTCTCGTACCTCTTCGGGAGCTTCGCTCCATTCATAGCCTTCGCCATGGGGTAGAGTGCGACCCCGTAGTCGTCGCCGGAGAGCTCACGCAGCTCCTCGATCTGCACAGCTGGGGTCCGGCGTGACGGCCATGGTCGGATGTGGATGTTCATGTAGTCGGCGGGACCCACAACCTGGACGAGACCGAACTCGACAAGCTCAACGACGGCTCGGATTTTGTCGGAAGACGAGCAGTCGAAGCGGATGTGTAAGCCGTTGAAATCGCCTGACTTTAAGTAGCGTTTCTTCACAGTTTTCAGGAGGTCGCGCGCTGCCGGGCTGAGATCAGTTTTCTTGGCCATGTTGCGGCCTCAGCCGAAAGCCCCGGACATGACCATGGTCGTGAGCCCCTCAACTGTACCCGAAACGGCGGAACTCAGGCCTGCGCCTCCGACCCTCGCTGCGATCGCCTTGAGCTTGCCAACTTTCCCGACTATTTCAGTGGTCGATGGTTCTGTCGACTGCAGTTCGTCTCGGAGATCCTGGATACAAGCCAGCAGCTCCGACTTGACGCTCTCGTCCTGAACGTCGTTGGAAGCATTCTGCACGGAGTCAAGCAGCTTGATCGCATCGTCGATGCTGAGGCCTACTGTCTTCGCGACCGCGTTGCTCCCAATCGCTGCGGGGCCGCTGGTGTTCTGGATCGTGGTGTTGTACTGCACGCCAATATGAGTGCTGACCGCGGCGTCGACGGCGTCCTTCCTCGGCAGCTCCGCGAGCGGTGTATGCGCGGTGAGATCCGCGATCATGTCGACGAGCTGCGTGCGGATCTGGCCGAGAACGCCCGCGAACATTGATCCGGAGAAGATGAACCGCAGGTTCATAACGCGCTGGAACGGGCCGAGCTCTTGATTCCACAGATGCTCAGCGTAGCTGAGCGGCCCGTTCGTGAAAGACGGCGACTTTTTCGTCGCGATCTGCTCAAGCTCTTCGACGGGTTGGTGTAGTAGGAATTCGTCGCCCACAGCCTCGCGTCCTTTGGCCGGCAGCTGCAGGACGCTGTATGTCATGTTTGTCGCCCAGGAGTTCCCGCTCATGGTGTCCGCAGACAGGGGCGGCAGGGGGAGCGTGCGGTAGCTCGGAAGCTCATCGCCCTCGTCGTAGCCGTTCAATTCCTTGCGCGCCCACTGCCTGAGTGAATCGGACCCGGTCTCAGCGCCGAGCAGTAGGCACTTGCGCAGAAGGCCGGCGAGGGGTTCGTTTTCATCCAACATGTGATGTCGCAAAGATGCGAGCAGGCTTTCGTCGGTCATTGTGGTCCTTTTGTCTCCGGATTCGTTGCTCTAAATGTACCGAGGAGCAATGACATCCGCGACTTCGTCGATTGGCCCGACAAAGCGCCACCGCTAAAGCCAAAGTGCGCGATTTATGTGGCATAATAAAGTTCCATCTGAGTCGGCTGTCGGCTCGGGACTGGATGTACAGGAGACTCCGATGGTTCCAGATTCACCTGCCGAGGCGCTCGGCTCTAACGCAAGCATGGTTCGTGATGACGTGATTGACGTAGTGCGCAAGCGGCACGGGTATGCTGCCGACGCTCATCAGGCGGCGCATGCGCGCAACACTCGCGGCTACTCGACGCTATGGCAGGACCTTCTGGTTGACATCCAAGAGAGGTTTCAAAAACAAGGACATAGTCTCCATCGGCTGGCCCCGGCTGGTCACAGGGTGCCGATCGTCAACGGCTGCATCCTCTATGTGTGGCGGGTGCCGGCCTCGAGTGATCCCGTCAACTTCGCCACGAGCCCGACCAAAATGAGTTGCTTCGACGCGACCCTTCCGGATCCTGCATTGTTCGGCCTTGACTTTATGGGTATGCCGGGGACTGAGACCGAAGATCTAGTCGCGCAATCCGAACAGGACGATGAGCTCGAGACAGTGATGAGCTCGGTGGAGGGCACGATGCCGGTTGTGCTCGTTATGGTCCACTCGTCTCCATGGCAGCTCCAATCCATCGAGTGGGCGGTCGCCGAGTTCGACCGTGCGTCTGGCGAGATCAGTTTCCGGGGGCAGGAGACCATTTGGCAGCCTGAGCTCGTCGCAGAGCCGGGGATTTCCGAAGTAGAGTCCTTCGACAGTGGTGCTCCGATTGGTCCTGTCCTTGAGCCTCGGGAGCAGGAGAGGCCGAAGTTCGATGCATGACGATTCGCCGGGCTTGTTCGAGATGCCTGGCTATCAGAAGATGCATGGCCGGTTCGAACCGGCACGGCTCACTCAGGCACGGGTGAGGGCGGCGATGAGCAAGGCGCAGCTCGCAGGGATTGCGGGCGTTTCTGCGGCGGCGATCGGCCAGTACGAGGCCGGCATCAACATGCCTCGCACGGATGTCCTCGATCGCTTGGCTGACGCGCTGGATGTCCAGCCGGGCTTCTTCGGCGTGGGTCGTCCTCTGGCCCGGTTCGAGACGGTCAATGCGCACTTCCGCAGTCTGCGTTCGGCGCGAGTGAGTGATCGGCAGAAGGCGTTGGCGACGGCGACCTTGGTCTGGGAGCTGACGTTCGCCCTGGAGCGCTACGTGAGGCTTCCGGTTGTCGACTTGCCCGAGGTCTCGCCGGGAACGACGCCAGCGGAAGCTGCCGCGCTCCTGCGCCGCCATTGGAGTCTGCCGGGCGGGCCCGTAAAACACCTGGTCGCGACTGCCGAGGCGCATGGGATCGTAGTGTCAGTGCGCCCGGATGGAGAGATCGACGACGTCGACGCCTTCTCCGCCGTGATCGTGGACCGTCCCATTCTCCTCACGACGCCTCGTCGAAGTGGGAAGGTGTTCCCACACCGCTTCTCCGTCGCCCACGAGATCGGTCACCTCCTGCTGCACGGAGACACCGAAGAATATAGTGCCGGAATTGAGAAGGAGGCCGACGAGTTCGCCGCGGCGTTTCTCACACCTGCTTCCGCGATGGATTCATTCCTTCCTCAGCGCCTTGACCTCGCGGCCCTCGACAGGCTGGGCCGTACGTGGGGCGTCTCTCCGCATTCGCTGGTTCGAAGAATGGTTGAGCGGGGCCGTACCACTGAGTCGTCCGCGCGCAGGGCGTACCAGCGCTTGGCGATGACCGAGGACCCGGAGGCCGACCCGACGACCGCGTACCCCGGCGAGGTGCCTACGTTACTGAAGAAGGCGGCGGAGCTCGCAGCTGACCAAGGAGCCGGTGCCCCGGTGTTGGCCGAGCACCTGAAGATCACTCCTCGGCAATTGCGCGAACTACTCGGCGAGCCAGATCAACGACCAAGACTTCGACTCGTAGTTGGTGGGTAGGTCCGGAGTAACAGCTTGGGCGACGACTTTGGCTCTTGGTAGATTGATGAGCGTAAAGCCCCGGTGACTATTCGAGCTACGGCCTGGACTCCCGGGGCAATAGTTTTTCAAGGCACTATTGCACCCACTGTCTTTATGCCAAGGACACGATCGGCATTAAGTCGTCTGACCTCCGATGGGTCTACTACTACGCGAAACACAGGTCGTGAGCGAACGCAAAAACGGCGTTTTATTGTGTGGCAAGTGCCTCGCGGCTCCTCCGACAACAGCGGGGCTGCCGGTCTGCACTTCGCGTTGGTTTTGCTGAGCAGATTGAGTTGCTTAGGGAACGCAAGAATTCTAGAGGAGAATTAGTGCCTGAGGACGAATGGCTCGACGTGGCCGCCGCGGCAAAGCGCCACGAGTGCAGCACCAAGAGTATCTGGCGGCGCGTCTGGAAGGGCAATCTCCCTGCCCGCACCGAGAAGGTAGACGGCCGCGACGGTCGCCCGGTCATCAAGACGCTGATCCGAGTCTCCGATCTGGACCGGGCATTCGGCCTGACCGCTCACATTGAGCATGTCCGGAAGATCCGCGAGGCCGCGCCGCCGCTGACACGCGAGCAGACGACGTTCATCGCCCAGGTCTTCATGGATCACCTGCTCGAACAGGAAGCCAAGCGCAGGACGGAGGTCGCAGTCGAAACCGCATTTGCGCGACGATACAAAGAAGGCGTGGCTCGCGATTAGGTGAGAGCGATGATTCTTTACACTATTGCGTCGCACGAATATCCGGAACTTTAATCTATTCGCATCGATGAACTCAAACTCCGAGGCGAACCACGACGGGACTCAAGATCAACGTCGCAGGAACCAAGCCTGTGAAATGTGTGGTGTGATTAATGGCACTAATGTCGGACCGTGCAGATAATGTGGTGCCTGGGACCGAAAAACAGACAAGACGTGCACAGGGTCCATGCGTTGAGGAGAACAAAAGCCATGAGAATCCATCAACTTGACATCGAGAACTTCCGTGGCATCAAGAATCTCAAGTGGATACTCCCAGTTAGTCAACGATTGATCACGCTTATCGGGCCGGGCGACAGCGGCAAGTCCACGATCCTGGAAGCAATCCACTTGTTGTTAGGCGACCGCTGGAACGTGTCTTTCTCTGACGTAGATTTTTACGGTGTTGATCTAGCGCAGACGATTAAGATTGAGGCGGTGCTGACCGGCATACCTACGCCACTACTCAAGGATAAAACTTTCGGTTTCTGGCAGAGCGGTCTGTCGGCCGACGGGCAAGTCCATCAGGAACCATTAGACGGACTCGCGCCGTGTCTAATCGTTCGTCTGACTGTGGATGATTCGCTCGAGCCACAGTGGGAAGTCGTGAGGGCCGACGGAAATGCACGTAGTATTACGTCGAGCCAGCGGCGCGAGTTCTCTACTTTTCGAGTTGATGACCGAACCGACGCTCAACTGCGTTGGTCACGCTCCTCCGCTCTTGGACGCATGTCGGCCAAGGATGGCGCGGCTCGAGATGCACTGGCCGCCGCTGAGAGGGCTGCTCGTGAGGCACTCCACGGACATGACAGTAAGGCCTTGAAGGATCTGGTCAAGGAGGTGCAGAGCCGCGCCAACGAAGTCGGCGGCAGCGACTTAAAGGCCGTTAGGGCTGGCCTGGACGCTTCGCGATCGGGGATGGGGGCAAATTTAGCGCTTTACGAAGGTGTCGTTCCGCTAATGTCCTATGGTCTTGGTAGTCGTCGATTGATGAGCCTGGCTGTACAACAGATGGCGGCCGGTGAGCGGGCAATCGCTGTGATTGATGAGCTTGAAAGTGGGCTGGAACCACATCGGGCTGTTCGGCTGCTCGCATATTTGGACAGCGATCCATACTCACAGGTATTCGTGACTACGCACTCACCAATCGTTGTTGAGCAAGCTCCGATTGAAAGCCTGTCGGTGGTCCAAACATCGAATGGTGAAGTGACGATTACCTCGCTAGGTGACGCCGACCAAGTTATGAGTGCGCTCCGCCGAGCCGTCCCGTCGTCTCTACTGGCTCGCAAGGTAGTTATAGGTGAGGGCAAGACTGAACACGGCTTGCTGGCCGCATGCTTCGATGCTTGGGACAGGGAGCGCAAAGCCGCGGGGCTGTCATCGTCGGCTGGTGAGGGATTGGCAATTCAGGATGGCAACGGGGGAGAGAAAGCTGTTATCCGAGCTGGGGCAATGGCTCCGCTCGGATGTGCGGTACTGGCGCTAATCGATAACGATGCGCGCACAGCCGATCCACACGTAGTCAGAGCTGAGCAAGCCGGAGCAACTGTCGTACGTTGGGACTACAACCAGTGCATCGAGTCTCAAGTTTGTGCTCAGCTCGATGCTGGCGAACTTCAGAATTTCATCTCTCTTGGGGTGGAGCATCGTGGTGCCGAGAGCACGGTGCTCGATGACATCCAAGTCATCGGCCACGCCCAAGTATCTAGTCTAGTTGTATCGGACTGGCTGCACATCTACAGCAATGAACAGGTTCGTAGCTTCGTGGCGATCGCAGCTTCTCACAGCAAGCGTGGTTGGTTCAAGGACGTTGATGCAGGACGTGCACTTGGCGAGTGGCTACTTGAACGGCGTGCATCCCCAAACCTTGCAGCTGTGTTTGCAAGGCTCGACCGGATCAAGACCTTCGTTTATGGTGCATCGCTGCTTACAGAGACCGCGGGGTCGACTGATGCGGATAGATAGTGATGATCTGAGCAGGTTGGCTGCCGAAGTAATTGCTGAAGCGCCATGCTCGCTGGAGATGCCAGCCGGAACTGGTAAGACTGAGCTTCTGGCAGCCTGCGTGGCTACCGCCGCTGCGCTAGGCGATAGGTCACTAGTGCTCACGCACACCAACGCCGGCGTGGATGCTATCCGTAAACGCCTAAGGCGTTTTGGCGTCTCAGCGAGTGCGGTGCGGGTCGAAACTATTACTAGTTGGGCGTTCACGCTATCGCGTTCCTACCCTGGCATCGCCGGTATCAACGTCCCTGAAGTTCCTGACTGGAACAGCTCCAGAGAATACGTCGAGGGCGCAGTTTTGGTGGCGAAGACGAACGCAGTTCGCAGTTTACATGCAGTGAGCTTCGGCTACCTCTTTGTAGACGAGTACCAGGACTGCACAGTTGACCAGCACGAGCTGGTTGTTCAGATTTCAGAGGCTGTGCCGGGCTCGGTTATCTTGGGTGACCGCTTGCAGGCTATCTTCGGATTCGACAAGAAGCGGCCCCTCATGGATTGGGATACTCATGTTGTGCGGCGATACCCGTCCAAGAACGTTCCTCATCTGCCACAGCGCTGGCGAAACTATAATGTCGCCCTCGGGCAATGGCTCCTCGATATTCGACCATCCCTCGTCGATGGTGGCCATTTCGACTTCTCGACAACCTCTGTCGCTGGGATTGAGTGGCGGCAGTGTGACTTTAAGAATGCGGTGCAGGTTGTTAATAAAGCGGCATATGGGCTCTCCCGCACCGGGGAGTCTACCGTCCTGCTCGACAAACTGGCACAGCAGGTCGCCAATCATGCCAGCCGTCTCGGCGGCTCATTTGCTGTGATGGAGGATGTAGCAGGCCGGTTCATGGCAGCGAAACTCGCTGAACTCCCTGAAGAGAAAAATGCATTGCTGGCCCTTTGGCTCGCTCAAATGGCGAAGAGCTGTTTCGTCGGTTTAGCTGGTCTCGACGCCACGGTGCAGGGACGGCTTGAGAAAGGGCGAACTGTCTCTGACCTAAAGCGCCCTGGGTTACTGACAGTTCAGGCTGCCCTCGATGATCTCATTGCCAACCCGGTCTATGAACAGCTTTGCATGTCAGCTGCCGCGATCCGGGCAACGTCTGGGTTGACCCTCTACAGGCAAGAAGCTTGGGACGATACGATCCAGGCAGTCGGGCGAGGCATAGTGGATGAGACGCCACCGCAGGAATCTTTGGCGGTAGTACGTGACCGGCTTCGCCACGGCGGGCGAGGAGAGCGCAGACAGATCGCGTCCAGGACTCTACTCGTCAAAGGGCTTGAGTTCGACCACGTGATTATTGCGGACGTCCAGAACTTTACGGATCCGAGGCAGCTCTACGTTGCGCTCAGTCGAGCTAGAAAATCGGTTACTGTGATTGGGAAGAGTCCTATACTTCGGCTGGGATACGAGTAGCGATAGATGACGAGTTGAACGCATCTTGTGTGCTAGGGCGGTGTCCGAGTCGAGTCACGATTGCATGCCAGATGACTGATGATTCGACTCGCAGTACATGAACGTACCTATCGTGGGAAGTAGGGCTACTTTTCCCGTTCCCTGAACGCCTACGGACGCGAAGGCAAGGCCTGCCAACGCTGTGCCGGCAACGGAAAAGAATCGCTGATCCGCCGAGACCCTTTTATGGGACGCTCCTCGTACAGCTGTCCCGTGTGCCAGCCGCGGCCTCGGCCGCGCCGCTAACTTATCTGCGAATTACTGGGTAAATTCGCTAATTACTTTATCGTTGTAGGGTGCCCATGCATCCACGGCCCATTGTCCGAATGGCCTATCGGTCAAAGTCACGCAGGCAAGCCGACTTTCGGGATCAACCCAGAGGAACGTACCCGACTGTCCGAAATGGCCAAAGGTCGTCGCCGGGTGGCTTGGGCCGGTCCAGTGCGGATTTTTGGTGGAGCGGATTTCGAAGCCTAGGCCCCAATCATTCGGATCCTGCCTTCCGTAGCCGGGCAGGATGCCGGCCAGGTTTTCGAATTGGATGCTGGTCGCATCGGCCATGGTCTGAGGTGCCAGCAACGTTGGATTGAGCAATTCTGCTGCGAACAATGCAAGGTCGGACGCGGTCGACCGGCCGTCCTTGGCGCAACTTCCGGCTATCTCGGTGTTGCTCATTCCAAGTGGCGCGAAAACGGCTTCTCGAGCGTATTCCGACATGCTCATGCCAGTTTCGTGTTCCAGGTGCTCAGCCAAAACCTCAAACCCGGTGTTCGAATAGCCTCGTTTGGTTCCAACGGCAAAGCGGATGGTGGTCGAGTCGAAGTCGTAGCCGGCCGTGTGCGCCAGCAGATGGTGAACCGTCGAACCCTCGGGACCCGCTGGATCTTCCAACGTCATCGCTTCTTCTTCCAGAGCAATGAGGAACGCATAGGTACTCAGAAGTTTCGTCACGGAGGCTAATGGATAAACGCGCTGAACGTCGCCGTGCTGGGCGTATATCGCACCGTCTCCGTTGACCACGACCGATACCGCGTGATCTACCGGCCATTGTTCGATCTCGGCTAAGACGCTCATGATTTGACCAATCCCTCAATATTCGTTCTCGTGAAAGCGAGCGGGAAACACCCAATCGAGGCATCGCTTCGCTAGAATTACGAGCAAGGATTGGATGGATTCCCCTAGCCAACCATAGCGACACAACGCCAAACATAGGAACTTTACGCCGTGCATTTGAAGACTCTCACCGTTCGCGGATTCAAGTCTTTTGCCTCGGCAACCACCTTTGAATTCGAGCCCGGCGTCACCGCCGTGGTCGGCCCCAACGGATCAGGCAAGTCCAATGTGGTGGATGCACTGGCTTGGGTGATGGGGGAGCAAGGGGCCAAGACCCTGCGTGGCGGCAAGATGGAAGACGTCATCTTCGCAGGCACCTCCGGTCGTGCCCCCTTGGGCCGCGCCCACGTGTCGCTGACTATCGACAACGCCGACGGCAAGCTTCCCATCGATTATGCGGAAGTCACCATTTCGCGAACCCTCTTTCGCGCCGGCGGATCCGAATATGCCATCAATGGATCTTCGTGCAGACTGCTGGATATCCAAGAACTGCTCTCGGATTCCGGCCTGGGCCGTGAAATGCACGTCATTGTCGGCCAGGGCCAGCTGGATAGAATTTTGCACGCCACGGCCGAGGACCGCCGCGGTTTCATTGAAGAAGCCGCAGGCGTGCTCAAGCACCGCAGGCGCAAGGAGAAAACCCTCCGCAAGCTCCAGGGCATGCAGGGCAACCTGGACCGTCTTGAGGATTTGAACTCGGAGGTGCGCCGGCAACTGGCGCCGCTGGGACGCCAGGCAAAAATAGCGCGCCGTGCGCAGAGCGTGCAGCTCGATGTGCGTGATGCCAAGGCGAGGCTTCTCGCCGATGACCTGGTGTCGCTGAACAACAAGTTGGCTCAGGACATTGATGATGAGACCAAGATCCAAGCTCGCCAGCAAGAAACCAACCTCAAGCTGGAACATGTCAAGAAGCATGTGGCCAAGCTGACCGGCGAAATGGAACTACTGGCGCCACGGCTCGGCCTGATCAACGATTCATGGGTGGCGCTGACTACCCAGTCCGAACGATTCCGTTCCCTGGCCGCCTTGGCACGTGAACGCGGGAAGCTGTTGGAAGGCAACCAGGCGCACTTTGATTCGAGCCGCGACCCGGACCGGCTGGAATCCCAAGCGGAGCGCTTAGCCGAAGAGCTGGCAGAGCTCGAGGAATCGGTTGAAGACCGGCATGAAATCCTGGCCGAGGCAATCGAAGCCAAGGAATTGGCCGAGGAGCAATCGCGGGCCGAACAACAGCGGATGGCCGCGCTGCTGCGCGCGGCCGCCGACCGCCGCGAAGGCATGTCGCGCCTGGCGTCCCAAGTCGCCTCGGCGCGCAGCCGGGTGGATGTCACGCGGGCGGAGATTGCGCGCCTGGAAGACGGGTTGCGCTCCTTTGACGCGGATCTCGACGCGGACGCGAAGTCGCACGCCGAGCTTTCGGTGGAACTAGAGCATCGCCTGGCCAGGGAATCCGCGTTGAACGACGAATTCGACCGTGCGGAAAAGGAATACTCTCTGCACACCAGCGCGCAGTCCGAAGCCGCCACGCAGGAACGCGAACTCTCGGTCCAGATTTCCGGACTGAAGGCCCGCCTTGATGCATTGCAGCTCAACACCAAACGCGACGATCATTCCGAAAGAATCATCCAGCAGGCGCCGGAGGCGATCTTGGGCCGCCTCGGCGAGCTTATTTCGGTCACTCCCGGATATGAGCAGGCAATTTCTGCAATCCTTCGCGAATCGGCAGAATCCTTGGTCACCCGGGATCAAGACTCTGCGCTGCAACTGCTTGAGGCCATCGGCACGGACGAAGCCACGCATGCGAGCTTTGTCCATGCCTTGGCCACTCATACAAGCGTCCAGTCGCCAAGGTCTGCCGCGATCGCCGCCCGGGACGTCGTCGCTGCGGGACCGGAGATCGGCAATCTCCTGGACGCGCTGTTTGCGCACCACTACGTCGTGGAGGATCTCACCGAAGCCGCAGCGCTTCTTCAAATCGACCCACACGCTCAGTTCACCACCCTGGAAGGCACCACGGTCTCCGCGTTGCGAAGCTCCGTGGGCGACTCGGCCGGAGCATCACTCATTGCCCAACAGGCCCTGGTAGAGCAGACGGCCTCCGAGCTATCCACCGCCCAGCGAGAGCTGGAAGACTGCGAAGCCAGCCTGGCAGCCCGGGCCCCGGTGCTCTCCGAGGCGCAACTGGCTTACGAGGACGCCCAAGGTGCGCTGGCCGAGTCGGATGCCAGCATCGATGAGATCTCCAGCTACCTGGCCAAGCTGGGGCAGAAGCTTCGCACAGCGCGCACCGATAAAGACACCTTGCACCACCGGGTTCTGGCGACCCGGGAAAAGCTTGAACTCGAGCAAGAGTCCTTGGAAGAGATCACCGAACGCATGGAGATGGCTTCCGAAGACGAAGAGGAAGACGCCGTAGATGATGCCGGGCGGGCGGCCCTGGCGGATGCCGCCTCCTCGGCCCGCCAGCGCGAACTGGAAGCTCGCCTTGCCCTGCACAGCAGCGAGGAACGCGTCAGCGCCCTGCGCTCGCGCGTGGAGGGGCTGCGCCGGACCGCCGCAGCCGAGCGTACCCACCGCGAGGTGGCCGCCCGCCGTGCCGAGGAACGCCGGGCGCAAGCGGCCAATGCGCAACGCGTGGCACAAGCCGCCGAACGCGTCTTGCAGTTCATCGAGGTTTCGGTGGGCCTGGCGGCCCAGGAACGTGAAGAGCTGACCGGCAAGCAGCATGAGCTGGACCAGCTGCTCTCCAGCCAGCGGGCCGAAGCCGAGCAATTGACCGCGGAACTCGCCCGCCTTTCCGACGCGGTGCACCGCGACGAAATGGCGCGCGCCGAACTTCGCATGCGCATCGAGGCCCTGGAGAGCAAGTCCTTGGAAGATCTGGGACTCTCCCCGGATCACCTGATCGCCAACTTCGGCCCGGACCAGCTGATTCCCGAAGAAGCGGACCCCGATGACAAATGGGCCGAGCTTCGCCAAAACGTGGATGAAGAAGGCAATCTCCTCGGGACCAAGCCCTTTGACCGGGCGGAGCAGGAAAAACGGCTGAAAAAGGCCGTGCGGGACCTCGCGGCCCTAGGCAAGGTCAACCCGCTGGCGCTGGAGGAATTTGCGGCCCTGGAAGAGCGGCATAAATTCCTCAGCGGACAGCTGGAGGATCTGAAGAAGTCGCGAAGCGATCTGCAGCAGATCATCAAGGATGTAGACGCACATGTGGAACGCGTCTTCACCGAGGCCTATAACGACACCGCGGTGCAGTTCAAAAGAATCTTCGAACGCCTTTTCCCCGGGGGAGAGGGCCAGCTGGTGCTCACCGACCCGGAGAACATGCTCACCACCGGCATCGAGGTCGAGGCGCGCCCTGCGGGCAAGAAGATCAAGCGGCTCTCCCTGCTCTCCGGCGGCGAACGCTCGCTGACCGCCGTGGCGCTGCTGGTGGCGATCTTCAAGGCGCGCCCCTCGCCCTTCTATGTGATGGACGAGGTTGAGGCCGCGCTCGATGACGTGAATCTGGGGCGCCTGATCACCGTCTTCGAGGAGCTCCGGGAAGCGTCCCAGCTCATTGTTATCACGCACCAGAAGAAGACCATGGAAGTTGCCGACGCGCTCTACGGGGTGACCATGCGCGGGGACGGTGTCTCCACGGTGATTAGCCAGAAGCTCAGTAGAACAAAATAGAATTCAGGTCGGGCCCGCGTTACGCTGGCCCGACCTAAATCAGAAGGGGTTAGGCTTTCCGAGTCACCGGAATAGACTCTGGGCGCTGAGCACCCTTAAACACATTTTGGTAGCTATTTGGCAAGTGCCCTATATCGAGGGCACGTACGCCAAGATTAGCCAGCTTCGAGGCGAGGATTGTTCCGCTCGGTCCTAGTGCGATAAGAACCATGTCTGCGTTTATATCGCTCAGCGTCTCTGTTAAGCGAGGTAGATCTGTGTAAGCATCTACCGACTTAGAGAGGACCGTCTCGTGGCCAGCGAGGTTGTCGAAGAGCTCAGGGATCAATTCAAAGCGTGAATCGGCACCGGTAACAAAGACAACTTTTTTACCTTCCCAAACCTTTCGCCACAGGCGCACCGCTTCGTCTCCGAGAACGGAGAATGCTTGTGGTCGGGTCATGTGTGCATTGGCAAAAGACTGGGAAGAAAGGATTAGTTCCTTCAAATTTGGCCACAGTTCCTGGTACACACCTGACCAATGAGCATCTCGGAATAACTGCGGGAATCCAATCAGTAACTTGTCATTTTCGCTAGTGAACACTTCACGCAACGCGACTTGTAGATCCGGCGAATTGGCCTGAAAACGGAGATTAAAATCGCTCAGCTGCATCAGCCGAAATTCTCCGTCTCCAAATCGTGCCAGTGACTTATCTGTTGTCGCCAAGACATTGAGTGATTCTCTGAATGACATGACCTGACGGGAATGGAAAGTGGATACGGACTGCATGATATCTGACGTAGCAGATAGTCGAATTGTCTCTAATTCGCGTTTTTGTGACTTTAGTTCGCCGTGGAGCTGCCGAAGTATCTTCTCGATCTCCTTGGTATCAGTCATCGAGTTTTCAAGGGAAACAGGGATAGGTTTTCCATTGACCAATTTAACATTGAAAACACGGTCGGCAGCCTTTTTGAGTTTTTCTAACATGTAGATCCTCCGGAACTAGAAATCATGCAACCGATCGTGGTAGCAGTGGTCAATTCAAGTATTGCAGGGTCTGCCACGGTTCATTAACCGTTTGGCCTCGGTAAATACTTGGAACATGCAGTGAACCCAAGAAGTTGGAAGAACTTGGTCAAGGCACCATGCGGGGCATAATCAGGCCATTGGGCTAGTGCTAGACGGGTACGCGGATCAACCGGTTCGATACTCGTCACTGGCCAAGTCACGCGGATGTAGTGGGCTTCATACTAATTGCAACCGGAAGTTGTTAATTATAGGTGAAAGTGTCACCACCAAACCAGCGGAACAGCCACCGATGTGTTGATGCAGTCATCGTCCTGCGACGTAACACAAATAACTAACAATATTCCGAGGAATGTCGGCTCATCGCAGAGCTTGAAGCTGCACCCAGAGTGGTCGAGGATGTTCGGGCATTCTGGATATGTGAAAGGCTCGGAGGGAGCAACCCTCCGAGCCTTTCTGAACTATCTAGCCAAGATCGATCAGCAGATATTCTGCTGGCCATTTTTCTTATAGGCCACGGTCTCGTCCAGCACCACCGGGCCACCGAGCAAGACATTGGTCCAGCCCTTCATGGACCGCATGGCGCTGGCCACCGAAGACGGCATGCAGCTCTTCTTGGTCAGCAACAAGGGCGCATCATTGTAAGAAGCAATCACGGCGCCGGTGAGCCCGTCACGGAAATCGTCGGCCGTGGCCACAAACTGACGCTGTGAACCCTTGGGCCAGAAGGTCTTGGCAATCAGCGCACTGGTGTCATAGCGCGTGGCCCCCTCATAGCGAATCACCTTCGCGTTGGGAACCGCATTGCGTACCTGGCGTTCGGCCTTCGCGGAAATGGCGAGCGGTCCGCCGGCCAGATACACGCGAGTTGGCTTCAGGCGCTTGAGCTCGCGAATGGTTGCCGCCGGAACCGCGGCCTTCTTGGTCAGCAGCATCGGAGCCTCGCGTCCGGAAGCTACGGCTGCCAGCGACATTGCGTCTTCGAATCGCTCGCCGGTTGCCAGGAACACCTGGTTCGAAGTCTTCCAATTCTTGGAAATTAGGGCGCTGGTGTCGTAGAGATTGTTGCCCCATATTCGGGTCACCGGGCCATAGGCTTTAATCTTCTTGACGGTACTGTCGCTGATGGCAATCGGACCGCCCAAGACAATGATGTTCTTTGGCTTCAGCCGTTTCAGCTCGGCGGCCACCGAAGAGGGCAAAGAATTCTTCTGAGTCAAGAGCAGCGGCGCATTTTTCAACGAGGCAAGGGGCGATCCGGCGAGGGCGTCGGGGAAGCGTTCACCGGAGGTGATCACCACGGTGGAAGCCGAAGAAGGGAAGGTGCGCTTGGAAATCGCCACCGGAGTATCAAACCAGCGCTGTCCGTAAAGTCGTACGGGATCTAACCGGGTGGGCCAGACGTCCATATCGCCCAAGTAAGAGGTCACCATCTTGTATGGGGTGCTGCGCGTATTCTTCGCGAAATCCTTCAGCGAAGTCAGGTTGCCGTTCCACACATTGGCATCAACATTCTTTGAATTACCAATAAGGTTTGAGTTTGACGAATACTGCCATACGTTGAAGGTCTTCCAGCCTTCGGGAAGTTCGCGTGGATTCTTGGTCGAGGTATCTGAAGTCGGGAACACTGAGACGTGCAGCGGCCAGGACTTGAAGGCCTCGGAATCGCCGGTGCATTTATCCCACCAGGACTGGGCGGTGTAGATCATCGGCAGGCGTCCGGTGCTCGCCTTGATGGTGCTGCCAAAGCTCTTGATCCAGTTCACTGTCTGGGCCGGAGTCATGCCGTAGCACATATCGCCCTTGCCCTGCGGGTAGGCCTTGGCCGAGTACGGGTTCCATTCGATGTCCAGCAATGGAGGCATGGTCTTGCCGTCGGCAGACCATCCGCCACCATTGGCCAGGAACTCCTTGGCTTGGGCTGCGCCGGAAGAGTGGGCCGGCATGGCGAAGTGGTAGGCGCCGCGGATGACTCCTGCGTTGCGCGAAGCGGCATAGTTCGCATTGAACTTTGGATCTTTGAAGAGGGAGGAAGGCCATGACTGGGTGGCCTTGATGTAGCCGAAGCGCGCGCCATTCTTATAGGCCTGCGTCCAGTCGACGGTCCCTTGGTGGTGGGAGACATCGATTCCCAACGTTCCCGGCGGGCGCCAGGTGCGCAACTCTTCGAGCGACCCCGGCACCGCGAGGTCCAGCTCTTCCTTCTGCCCGGTTTCGTCGGCGACCTCTTGCGCTAGGTCGGCGAGCTCTGCCAGCGTCGGAGCGGTTGGGTCTCCGGACTCATCGATACGCTTCTGGCCTTGGCCCATGGTCGCGTCGATGAAGTCTTCGCCGAGGGCATCCATGGCAAGGTCGGCCAGCGAAATACGTTCTTCGGCCGAAAGTTCGGTGCTTTTGGCCAAACCGTCTTCGATGGCCTTGGCCGCGGACCCGGCAAGGCTCGGGGTGCTCGCTGGCGTCGAAGGTTCGGTGCTCGTCGGCTTAGCGGAGACGCTCGGCGAGGGCGTGGGGGAGGGCGATACGGCAGGGGCGGTTTCTACGGCAGGTTGAGCCACGGCTGGTGCTGTGGCGGCCAGCGGCAAAACCAGTGCCGCCCCCAGGGATAATGCAAGCAGGCGTGAGCCTGCCCAACGGTGTTCAGGCATAAAGACTCCTGTAGGGAATGCGAGTGCGTAAGCGGTGATTCCCCCCAGTCTATAAAATCGGCAAACAAAAGTCGCCCTGTTCCGCGCGCGGAAACGGGAAACATCAGTTATTTGCCTTGATTTGCGTTCTCCGTATCGACGGCCACCGGGCGAATGGTTTTGGGAACCAGCAGCCACGCGACCACGCCGATGAGGCAAGCGGCTCCCGAGGCGCTCAACGCCACCTGGTAGCTGATGGCGTCCGCCATGGCCCCGGCGATCAGCGGGCCGATAATGGCTCCGAGGTCCGTGAACATCTGGAATCCGGCCAGTGCCTTGCCCCCGTTGCGTCCCGAGCCAATGACATCTGCCACGGCCGCCTGCTGGGCTGGGCCCAAGATGCCGCCGCCAAAACCGGCCAAGACCGAAAGGATGATGAACCCGGCCAGCGAGGTGAAGTATCCCATGGCCACAATGGAACCGAGCAGCACCGTCATGCCCACCAGGATCGGGATTTTTCGTCCGATACGATCCGTGAGCTTGCCCGAGAAGGTCAGCGCGATTCCGTTGCCGACGGCAAAGATGGCCAGCGAGATGCCGGCGACCTTCGGGCCGAGGTCCTCGCCGAAGACCGCCAGCGCGAAGAGCGGAATCATGCTGGTGCGAATGCCAAAAGCCAGCCATCCATAGCTGAAGCCCGAGGCCAGGGCCGCCCGGTAGGCCGGAGAGCTCAGCGCTTCGCGGGTGGTGACCACCTCCACCGCCGAGGCGGCGCCGTTCCTGGCCGGATCCTTGTCCAGGTCACGCCGGCGTCCCAGCGCGAAATAGACGACGGCCGCGGCGATCACCAGGGCGGTGCCGTAGATGACGAAGGGGATGCGCATGCCAAAGGGGGCCAAGAGGCTGCCGAGCACCGGGCCGATCACGTTGCCGAGCAAGAAAGAACCGGCATACATGCCGGAGATCCGGCCGCGCGATTCCTGCGGTGCCAGACGGGCAATGAGCGCCATCGCCGAGATGGTGAACATGGTGGAGCCGAAGCCGCCGAGCCCACGCGCGATCAGCAACTGCGTGTAATCCTGGACGACCGCGCACAGCAGCGTGGAGACCGCAACCAGCAGCACGCCGGTGACATAGATGCGCGGTTCGCCCAGCTTGCCCACCAGCACGCCCGCGACCGGTGCGAAGATCAGCCGGGTAAAGGCAAAGATGCTGACGATCACGCTGGCGGCGGCTGCGCCGACATCAAAGCTCACCGCATACTGCGGCAAGATCGGTGCAATGAGCCCGAAGCCCAAGGCAATGATGAAGGCTGCGACCAAGAGGATCCCGATTTCACGGGGGATTGGCGGACGTGGCTTAGTCGATCGTAGACGTGGCATGGTGACCGGTTCCAAACTGTCATCGCGACAGCGTGGCGAGACCTTTCTTGAGGACAATGAAAACTGCTGGCGGTAAGGCCACAGCAAGTCTATGCCGTCTTGGCGAGCCGGCGTTCAACTGGTGACCGAACACTCGTGCGGGTCCTAAGCGCATCGGCTTGGCAAGACTATGAGAGAATTTCACTCGTGACCGATCAGCTATTATTTACCATTATCATTGTCGCGGTCATCGCCGTGGTGGCCATTGGTGTCATCGCGTTCGTGGCCAAGGGGCGCAAGCCCAAGACTCCGTACACTTCCGAGCGCGACGCAGACGATACGCCAACCAGCGCGTCCTCAGCCGAGCCAGGCGATATCCCGGCAGACGGGCAGAGCCCAGCTGGCGCAGTACTGACCGAAGAACCTCCCGTTGAGCCGGCGGCTCCCGCCGCCCGGGCACTGGATGTTCCGGAGCCGGTGCAGGGACGTCTGGCGCGCTTGCGCGCTCGCCTGACCAAGTCGAACAACATGTTCTCCAAGGGCCTGCTGGCCCTGCTCAGCCAGGACTCGATTGATGAGGACGTCTGGGAAGAGATTGAAGAGACCCTGCTGCTGGCGGATCTCGGCACCGAACCAGCCCTCGAACTCGTGGACGCCCTGCGCGAGCGAGTGAAGGTTGAAGGCAGCCGCGACCCGCAGCGGGTGAAGGCAATGCTCCGTGAAGAGCTGCTCAAGCTGGTGGACCCCTCTCTGGACCGCAGCTACCTGCCTGCCCCGCATCCGGACCGGCCAAGCATCATCATGGTGGTTGGCGTCAACGGGGTGGGCAAGACGACCACCATCGGCAAGCTCGCCCGCGTGCTGGTTGCCGAGGACAAGGACGTTCTGCTCGGAGCGGCGGATACCTTCCGTGCCGCAGCCGCCGAGCAGCTGGCTACCTGGGGTGACCGGGTGGGCGTGCCCACCGTGCGTTCGGAGATCGACGGCGCGGATCCGGCATCCGTAGCCTTCGAAGCGGTCTCGGCCGGCATCGACCAGGAAGTCGACATCGTCATGATCGACACCGCCGGGCGCCTGCAGAACAAGGTCGGCCTGATGGACGAACTTGGCAAGATCAAGCGCGTGGTCGAGAAGAAGGCAACCATCGACGAGGTGCTGCTCGTCTTGGACGCCACCACCGGGCAGAACGGCTTGGCCCAGGCCAAGGTGTTCTCCGAGGTCGTCAACGTCAATGGCATCGTGCTGACCAAGCTTGACGGCACCGCCAAGGGCGGCATCGTCGTGGCCATCCAGCGACAGCTCGGTGTTCCGGTGAAGCTCGTGGGTCTGGGCGAGGGCCCGGATGATCTGGCGCCGTTTGATCCAGAAGCATTCGTGGACGCGCTGCTCGAAGGCTAATCTTCGAAATCCGGCAAGAGGCACCTGGCCCTGTACTTCGGTACAGCGCCAGGTGCCTCTTGCATTAACCGGCTTTGGCCTCTTCAATAAGAACTTAAAGCTATAAGTGTTGTACTAATGGGTTCAGAGGTCTATCATCGAAGGCCACAGGTCCGGTGCAACCTCAGCTGGCGTAGCCGGACAACTTGGACTCCCGCAATGGCGCGGGGATCAGAGGAACAACTCATGGCACCTGAACACCTAAAACCCCGCAACGCCCTGACGGTGTGGGTGACATTGTGCGCCATGCTGGCCTTTGGGCTGACCGCACCGGCCACCGCGCCCCAACGAATTCTGGGCTCGAGGCACAGAATATTCGCGTAGCGAGCGGTGCTTTCGACCCCGAAAATGCGCCACCTTCCAAATACATTAAACGAGTCACCGAGACGCGAACCACGGTCAACCTGAACCTGCGCTCCCAGCCGACCACGAATTCCACCTCCTACGGGGTGATGAGCAAGGGAACTGTCGTCACGCTGACCGGCAAGAAAGACGGTGCGTGGAGCCAGCTGAAATGGGGATCCAGGACCGGATGGGCTGCCAGCCAATATCTGGAAACACGCACCTATACCAAGGACGAATCGGTGCGGTACATGACCTCATTCACCCAGATCTTCGCGGAAGCAAATGACAACCGTGCGATTGACGGGGTTAATTTCCGCACCCAGGTCAGCCTGCTCAACGTCAGCGGTTCGTGGTCGCAAATCAAAACGGCCTACTACTACGGCTGGGTGCCATCCTCCAAGGTCACCAAGGTGCGCCCCGCCAAAGCGTACCGCTACGTCTACAAGAGCGGCCCAATCTACTCCCATCAGGACAAGAGCAACTCGAGGGTCGTTGGCCGCATCCACCACTCCGAAAAATACGAATATCGGCGCTGGGACTCCGCAAACCGGCGCGATGAAATCCTGGTCGGCGGCAAATGGGTTTGGAGTTCGGTGACTGACAGGCCGTATGTCTCGCCGCAGTACCGCTACGCACAGGAAAACGGAAGCACCTACAACAAGGCCGATAAATCCAGCGACACCTAAGTCGGAACCATCTCGCGCGGCACCAAGGTGCGTTGGGGCGCCTGGAGCTCGGCAAACCGCCGGGACGAGATCCTGCACAACGGCCGCTGGGTCTGGACCGGGGTCACCAACCGCATGAAGCCTCCCGGATATATCCCGGATACCATTTCCGTTTCGCCTTACGGGCGTTTTGGCTCCAAGAATGCTCCCTTGCGCAAGACCCCGCGCAGTGACCCGTATGACAGCATCCTGACTACTCTGAAAAAGGGGGATAAGGTCACTATCACCGGCAAGGCCGAAGGCGGTTGGGTCAGGGTGAACTAGGGCAGCCGCACCGGCTACGTCAAAGAATCCTATGACCTCCGCCAAGATGGACCGTACTCGATTGCCGTGTACGGCACGCTTCGCACCGGACAGTCGGCCTACAACTTGATGGCGGGATTCCAGCAGAAGGTGATGGATCAGCGCTTTGCACGGTCTTCGCTGTATCAACTGTGGAACGCCAACTGGACCTTCCTGACCAACGGCAGTGGAACGGTGGTCAACGAACAGTTCCAATACTCCGACTCGCGCGGACCGGAGATGCTCCGAAAGCTGGACATCTACGAGAGCCAACTGAAGTACAACGGCAAGCCGATGTATACCAGGCAGCGGGTCGGCATGACAGACGGTTCGCAGTCGTGGACTTATAAGACCACGAGCGAATCCGAGAAGGTCGTGAAGAACTCGGGCCGGTATATTTCTTCCGGCGATTTCCTCAAGCGCTCCTAGCCAGGATCATCACCCTGCCGCCCGCCGGCGGCTCAAGCGGAAAGGCCGCACCATGAACACGAACAAACGGGTTATCGGGCTCACCACCGGTGCATTGCTCGCCGCCGGCGCGGTCACCGGCGCCGTGGTCATGGCCAACGCCAACGACGGCCCTCCGGCGCAGGCCAGCGATACCGCGGAACAGCAGATTGCAGATGTAGCAGCCACCGATCCGCAGACCGGGGCGAAGGTCTATGTGGATTCCGAAGCACAGGTGGTCAAGAAACTTGGCGAGGCTGGAAAACTCACCGTCGAAGGCGAGCGAGCGCCTTCGTTCGAAATCACGGTCAGGAAGGTGCAGGCCTTGGAGAGTTGCCAACTTCGCGGGTTCGGCCAACAGCTCGAACCCGAAAACGGCACCTTTCTGCTGCTCGACATCAGCGCAACCCTCGATGCCTCCGCAGCAGCCGCGGTGGATGAGGACATTGCCTTGATGCCGCTGGACGCGTCGGTCTTTGGGGTATCGCAGGGGGAGAACGAGAACATCACCTATGACCTGGATACCATTGCATCCTATTCATGCGAGGTGCCGAACGCCTTGGATATTGCGGTCGGAGCCGGGGATACGGTCACCGGTCAGTTGATGCTCGATTCGCCGTTCAGCTCAGGCCAGGTGATCTACGATCCGGAGAAAACCGGCGGTTGGACCTGGGGATTCTAGCCAGCAACGGATGCCGGTGCTGCCGGGAATGCTTGCGCACCCCCGAATCCTTTTGCCCGCAATTACCGAATTTTGCTGAGCCTTGGGTCACAATGCCATCGATGCAGATGGGCAACAACCCCCTTGAATGCACCGATGGGTAGGGAAGTTTATATATAGATGCAGATCAAGCCGCTCCCGCGTCAAGCTAAGATTAGGTAACTGTTCAGTCTTTGTTCAGCTTAGATCGATAGACATGAAAAGTAGGCCTCGATTATTCGAGGCCGTTTCTACGTTGGCAAGCCGCGCTTACCCCGTCTTGCCTTGCGAACCTATCCCCGGACAAAGGATCCCGCCGCACGTGAGCCTGCAGCAAACCAAGACTGTCGCGTCCGCGCCACAACCCAAACCGGCGGTTTTCCGTGGGGACATCCAAGGGCTGCGTGCCATCGCGGTGGGAATCGTGGTGCTCTATCACTTCTGGCCCACCGCACTGCCCGGCGGATTTGTCGGGGTCGACGTCTTCTTCGTGATCTCCGGATTCTTGATCACCACGCACCTGATCAAACGCCCACCGCAGAACATCAAGGACGTAGCGCAATTCTGGATGCGCCGCGTCAAGCGCCTGCTGCCCGCCTCATTTCTGGTGATCCTCAGTGCCCTCGTCGGAGTTTGGCTGCTGGCACCGATCACCCTCTGGCAGGACTGGGGATTCCAGGCCATCGCGGCCACCTTCTATTTCCAGAACTGGTACCTGGCCACCTCCAAGGTCGACTATCTCGCCGAGGCGGATTCTCCAAGCCCCTTCCAGCACTTCTGGTCCCTCTCGGGCGAAGAGCAGTTCTATCTGGTCTGGCCGATTCTCATTGGTGCGCTGATCATGGCGGCCGTGCGTTTGGGATGGAACCGGCGCAACGTTGCCTTGGCCGGCGTCGGGCTGATCTTCGCCTTGTCCCTGGGGTATTCCATGTACGCTACGGCCAATGATGCGGGCACCGCCTACTTCTCGACCTTCACCCGTGCATGGGAATTTGCCGCAGGCGCGTTGGTCGCTGCGTTGGGCAAGCGAGCCTACGCCGCAAAGAATAGCGTGCTGAGTATGCTGGCCACCTGGGTGGGGTTAGCGGCCATCGTGTTCAGTGCGCTGAGCTTCGACGGCGAGATGCCTTTCCCCGGATACATTGCACTGATTCCGGTCCTTGGCACCGCTCTGCTGCTGCTAGCTCATTCGACACACAAGTGGTCTCCGAACAAGTTGCTGGCAAACCGCTTCATGGGTTTCTTCGGCGATAATTCCTACGCCATCTACCTGTGGCACTGGCCGATACTGATCCTTGCCCCCTACGTGGTGGCAGATTTTGGAGTGGCGGCCCAGCTCGGTGCGCTGGCTCTGACCTTGGTGCTGTCGGTGCTCACGCAGAAGCTCGTGGAAGTCCGCTTCCGCAAGTTCATCGAGGTATCCAAGCATTTCAGCGCTCCGCGCTTCTTGCTTGCAGGCTCCGCGACCTTGGCCTTGGCCGCCGGCGCGTTCTATTCGATGAGCGGCGCCATCATGGAGGAGTCCAAGGACATCACCGCGTCGGTCAAGCGGGTTAGCGCCCAAGTCGGCGTCGATTGCTTTGCGTCCAACGGGCTGACGGATGATTGCGTGGCCAAAAAGGGCATTCCGGACAGATATCAGCAATTAGCTCCGGCGCCCATCATGGCCAAGGAGGACAAGCCCGATATCTACAAGGACGACTGCTTCGCCGGCCAAGGTGACAACTACTCCGAGCGTCCCGTGTGCAGCTTCGGCGAAGGGAAAATCAAGGTTGCTCTCGTCGGCAACTCGCATGCTGGGCAGTGGGTGCCTGCATTGAAGTCCATTGCAGAAAAGCGCGGTTGGGCGCTGGACACCTACCTGATCAGCCGCTGCGCCGTGATGGGCGAGCCGCAGGACTATGACGAGCAAGCCTCCATCGAGGGCTGCACCGAGTACGCCGGGTGGGTCACCGGCGAGATCGAGAAAAAGGACTACGACCTAGTCATCTCATCGAGCCGGCAGTCGCTGCCGGTGCTCGGGCAAGATCTGGAAGGATCCGCAGAGCCAGCGAAAAAGGCATTTGAAAAGACCCTGCGTGAGTGGGAGGACACCGGAGCGCAGGTCGCGGTCATCCGAGATACCCCATTCCCCGGAAGCACCATGGATAACCTGCCCGATTGCGTAGCCGAAAATGAGCAACGCTTGGGCGAATGCAGCGGTGCGGCCGAAGAATGGATTCCCATGGATCCACAGGTCGATGCGGTGAATTCTCTGGACGATCCGAATATCGTCTCGCTGAGCATGAATGACAAATTCTGCCGGGACGAGATGTGCCACGGCGTTGTTGGCGGGGTGATCGCCTTTTGGGATCACTCTCATCTGTCGCAGACCATGGCCGCGCACCTGGCCAAACCACTGGATGCCCGACTGAAATCGGCGCTCGACAACGACAAGCTGTTCGCCTCGTCCTAAGGGTAAATGCAACCCAGCGCCTTGCCGGTACGGTTCGGCGACAAGCAATCGAATAAAGCTGTGGGGCACGTTTCGTCGACGAAACGTGCCCCACAGCTATGCCGCGCCCAGGGCTTGCCCACTGGCTCTGTTGCGAGCCGGCCGCGTAGGAGTTTGGCAAGTGAACTGCTTGCAAGGATGAACAAATTACAAACAATCGATAAAAAGCTTGCGGGGCATCGCCGGGCTATCTATGCTCGGGATCGTGGCGGATTCCGGTAGGTAATCGATAGCTGGAAAATCAGTTCCTTGGTGGGCGATGGGTGGAGAGTGCTGTCCAATGCGCAAGCAACCTAGACTCGGCCAACGATTCATGGCAATCGTTGGCTTCCTCGCGTTGGCGGCGCCGCTGTCGCTGGCCCCGCCGGCGCATGGCGTAGCGCCGGCCGACTCCGTACCGGTTCAAGTCGCCGGGCAGGAATCGGCGCAAGCAGCACCGGTGACGGACCGGAAGAAAGCCGGCGCGGCCAGCACCACGGTGAACCTGAAGCTGCGCGAGCGACCCGAGACTAGTTCCGCATCCCTGGGCACCATGGCCAAGGGAACCGTCGTGAGCCTCACCGGCAAAGTGCAGGGCAACTGGAGCCAGCTCAGCTGGGGATCCAAGACCGGTTGGTCTGCCACCCGGTACCTGAACACCGGCGGCGAAGCCAAGCAGGAGCCCCAAAGCCTGTTGCGCGGCAATCCGGCGTCCACGCAATATCGCTACGTGCAGCAAAGCGGCGCCACCTACTCGCACTGGGATCCGAAGAAATCCACGGTCCTCGGGCGCATCCACCTCGGTGAAAGGTACGAGGTGCGCCGCTGGGCTGCCAGCAGCCGGCGCGACGAAATCCTGGTCGATGGCCAATGGGTTTGGACCGCGGTGACGGACCGCCAACGAGTGGACCTGCAATACCGGTATGCGCAAAGCACCGGTCCGGTCTACACCGCAAGCGGCAAGGCCACCGGAACCATCCGCCGCGGGACCAAGGTCCAGTACGGGGCTTGGAATTCCAAGACCCGCAGAGACGAAATCAAGCTCAACGGCCGCTGGGCCTGGGCCGGGGTCACCAACCGGACGGCACCGCGAACCGAATACCGCTACGCCCAGAAAAACGGGAACCTCTACGACCGCGCGGATCAAACGCAGGATAAGAAGATCGGCACCATCGGGCGCGGAACCAGGGTCCAGTGGGCGACCTGGAACGCCGCAAACCGCCGCGACGAGGTCAAGGTCAACGGCAAATGGGTCTGGACCGACGTGACCAACCGCCACAAACCCGCAGGCACGCTCCCGCCGGTCAGCAACGTTTCCGACTACGCCCGCTTCACCACAAAATCGCTGTCCCTGCTCAAGGATCCCAGCTACAAGGCAGCATCCGTAGGCCACGCCAACAAGGGAATGAAGGTCATCGTCACCCACAAGGCCGAGGGCGGTTGGGTCAAGATCAAGGTGGGTTCGCTTTCCGGCTTCATCAAGGAAAAGGACAACCTGCGCCTGCATGGGCCCTATCCGGTGGCGGTCTACGGGACGCTGCGCACGGGCCAATCCGCCTATAACGTCATGGGTGGATTCCAGCAGAAGGCGATGAATCAGCGATTCTCCCGGTCATCGCTCTACCAGCTCTGGAACCGGAACTGGACGTTTTTGACCAACGGACCCAAGACGGTGGTGGCCGAACAGTTCCAGTATTCGGATGCCAGGGGACCGGGCATGCTCAGAAAACTGGATATCTACGAAATCCAGCTGCGCTACCAGGGCAGGCCCATGTACACGCGGCAAAACGTGCGACTGACCGATGGCTCGCAGTCCTGGACCTATAAGACGACCGCCTTCTCCGAAAAAGTTGTCAAGAATTCGGGCCGATACATCTCCTCCGGCGACTTCTTGAAGCGTTCCTAGGCGCAGGCCAATACCTCATGAGCATCCCGGCGAAGTGGAAACTGGAGAACCCAATGATTGACCGCAGGAATCCCAAAAAACTAGCGTTCGCCGCCGCGACGGCACTGATCGCGCTGGGCGCCGCGGGCCTGACCGGGTGCGCTTCCACGGCCGAAGCCGAGACGACCGGAGACGAGCTGGCGGAGCAACTAGCCGATGTGGCGAAAACCGATCCGCAGACCGGGGAAAAGGTCATGGTCGATTCCCAGGCCCAGGTCGTCAAGGCCCTGGGCGAAGCGGGGAAGCTGACCGTTGCGGGGGAAACCCAACCCTCATTCGAGATCACCGTGCACAGCGTGGAGGTTTTGGACTCCTGCATCCTGCGCGGCTACGGGGAAAGGATCACGCCGGAAAACGGTGCCTTCCTGCTGCTCGAGGTCAGCGCCAGCCTTGCCGCCTCGGCCGCGGAGGCCGTCGCAGAAGAGATTGCGCTGATGCCGCTGGACGCCTCGGTCTTCGGCACCTCACCCGGGGCTAACCGTGCGGTGTCCTACGACACGGACACGATCGCCGCCTACTCCTGCGAGGTGGATGGTGCGCTGGATATCGCGGTGGGTGCCGGTGACCAGGTGCGCGGCAAGCTGGTGCTGGACGTCCCCGATGCCTCCGGGCAGGTGATTTACGATCCGGAGAAAACCGGAGGCTGGACCTGGAACTACTAGCGAAGCGGCGCTGCGCGCACCGCGCTTGCGAAGGATCGGTTGCCGCTGATCTCCCTGCGCATCTAGATTCCCTCCGGAATTGGGCATACCCTTGAGTCCTGCAAGGAATTCGTGCTTTGGGGGGACCGAATTTTTGTGAATCGCCGTCATCATGCAACCCACTTTTTGCCCAGGCGCAAAATTGTCCAGCGAAGAAAATCGTTGGCTGTCTGGAGCACTTCCGCGCTGTCCGCGGTCACCCTCACCGGCGCGTTGGCCTGGCCGCTGCTCGCGCTGCCGTCCGAAAACCGCTCCGGAACGAGCGCAACGGCACTGGCTGCGCTGGATGGCGGAACCCTGGAGAGCTACCCGATAGCGGTCAGCGAGTATGCGCCGCTGGCGGCCTTCGGGGGATCGGGCAAGGAATTGGCCATCGACGGGCGTCCCGTTGACCTGCCGCTGCTGGTCCCCGATGAGTTGGGTGCACCGTCCGGCCCCGCGGCGGCCATCGGCCAGAACCCGCCGCGAGGTTCGGAAGGCTCCGCGCAGCGGGCATTGCTGCTCGGGACGGTGGGCTCCGTGGGCCAGCTGCCGGGCAACCTGCAGCTCATGCATCCGGTGGCCACCCGGCGCATCTCAAGCCCCTACGGGTGGCGGGCCAACCCCACCGGGGCCGGCCACCAGATCCATATCGGACAGGACTACCCCATTGCCTGCGGCTCACCGGTGCACGCCAGCGAGTCGGGCACCGTGAGCGTCTCGCGCTGGGCCGGGCATTCGGGGATGCGCGTGACACTCGACCACGGGCACAGTGTGCAAACCGGCTACAGCCACAATTCGAAGCTGCTGGTCGCCGTCGGGCAGCGGGTGCAGCAAGGCGAGGTGATCGCCTTGTCCGGAACCACCGGCAATTCAACCGGCTGCCACGTGCACTTCGAGGTGCTGGTCAACGGCCGCTGGAGCGACCCGAGGTTGTATCTGCCGCGGATCCCAGGCCAGGGGCCGGCGCTGATCGACTCGACGCGGCTGACGGTGGACGCGCGGAGCGCGCCCAAAGGCCAGCCTGAGCGCCCTTCGAAGAAGGAGCAGAATCCGGACGTGGTCGTTCCGCAGGACGACACCCCGGCGGTGCCGGACCCCACACCGAAGAAGACACCTGCGCCCACGGAAAAGCCGAAGACTGAACCTACGGAAAAGCCCTCGGCCTCGCCCACGGAAAAGCCGAAGACCGAACCTACGGCAAAGCCCTCGGCCTCGCCTACGGCAAAGCCCTCGAAATCTCCGACCCCCGATCCTTCGCCGGCGCCTTCGAAGTCTCCCTCGGCCAAGCCCTCGCCCAGCCAGAGCGACGAGCCGGAGCCGAGCGAAAGCCCCAGCGGCTCGCCAACCTTGGCGCCTTCGGCTACGCCGACGCCGAGCACGTCGCCCGAACCCAGCACGGCGCCGACGGCGCCGCAGCCGCCGAGCAATTCGTCCACGCCAACCAGCGCACCGACCGCGAGCACCAAGCCGATCCAGTCCCCGGAACCGTCCCCGGACGCCCCGCTCGGCCCCAGCGCCAGCGCAACGCCGCCCAAGCTGCCCGAGCCCAGCGCCAAGGTGCCCCCGGAATCGGAAGAACCAAAGGAGCCAAGCTCCTCGGCCCAAGAGAAATCGACCAAGCCGCCGGAGGCCGAAGCCACCGGTGAATCACCTGGCCTCAGCGCGAACTTCCCCCGGCCTGCGACGGGGCGTTCGGCCCGCGCCTGAACGCGGAGACCGTCGGCTCCCCAGGCAGCCAGAAGCGCCACGGGAATTCGGGGCCACCGGCGCTGCCCGCCACCCCGACCCGCGGACCGCTGGATATCTGCCCGGGAGGCTGCGGGGGATCGCTCAGCCGGAACGGGGCGGCGAATAGATCACGGCCATCGTGCTCGGGGCGCGTAACTCCCAGCGCTTGGGCCAGATTCCCGGGCCCGCGGGCCAGCTGGGCATCCTTGATGGTCCTGCCGGCTCTCCGCGCACGCCGGCGGGTTCGTGCCAGATCCGCGCCTTCGACTACCTCGCCTGCCCTGAGCAGCACTCCCGAGGCTATGCCTGCCGGGGAGCAGACGAAGTTGATTGCAAAATGCATTCCGTAGCTGAAATACACGTACGCGTGCCCGGGGCCCAGGAACATCGAAGAGTTTCGCTCGGTGCGTCGATCCCTGGAATGGCTGCCCGGGTCATAGGGGCCGGCGCTGCCCAGGCCCATATAGGCTTCGACCTCGGTGATGCGCAGGGACACGGTCCCCTCGGGCGAATCCACCGAGAATAGCGTCCCGAGCAGCCGCGGTGCGACCTGCAGCGCATCTGGGATGAAAAGATCTCGGTCCATCATCCAAGTATGCCAAGCACCGCTTAACTGTCGGTAGTTGATGTGATGATGCCTGTTACCGGACGCATGGGGCGTCCGGTGACTCGCCCCAAGGAATGGATCACAATGAAAAAGCTCATGGCCGTTCCGGCCATTTTCCTCGCCCTGCTGTTTGCCCTGACCGCCTGCGGAGTTTCAGTTGAGGAATTCGAAGCGGTCCAGGCTTCCTCCGCCTCGCTGGATAGCGAAAAGCAGGAACTCCAAGCGCAGCTCGAGGCCGTCAGCGCCGAGCTGGACGCTGTGGAAGCCGAAGCGAAGAAACTGCGTGAAGCCGACGAGCAGCGCCAAGCCGAGGCGAAAGCCGAAGATGAACGCAAGGCCAAGGAAAAGGCCGAGAAGGAAGCGGAGAAAGCCAAGCAGGAAGCGGCCAAAAAGGCGGAAAAGGAGAAGGCCAACAAGGCCAAGAAGATCTCCAAGCGTGAACTGGCGCAGATCGTGAAGAAGCCGGACTCTTATGTAGATAAGAACGTCATTATCTATGCCCGTGTCACGCAATTCGATGCGGCCACCGGGCTGTGTTCCTTCCGGGCCAACGTCGCCCACGCACATGTGGGCAAGTACGACTTCGAGCACAATTCATACTTCACGGCCGGTGACGGGATCACCGACTGCTCCATCCTCGATGATGTGCTGGCCGAGGACATAGTTCAGCTCACCGCCACAGTCTCCGGAGCGCTCAGCTACGATACGCAGATCGGAGGGTCCACCACCGTCCCTCAGTTCCAGGTCGTCAAGATCAAACGGCTCTGAGCGACGCAAGAATTCATTTCTCGGCCCGGCAGCCGCCACGCGTGGATGCCAGGCCGAACTGCGCGCAAAAGAACTGCGAAACCTGCCGGAAACACCGAAGAGAACAAACCGTCACGCTAACCGGTGAAATGTCACATCCCCGAAACCAAAGGTGGAGGCCCGCGAAATATCGGTGGCCAAGAATTAGTACTTGAAAGCATTTGATTCACTCACCGATACACCTAACACCTTTGAGGAGATGTGGACCCCATGGAGTTAGATACAGCCAGCCTATGGATAATGATCGCCGCAGCGCTTGTTCTACTCATGACACCGGCACTGGGCCTGTTCTACGGCGGAATGACCCGCTCTACCGGCGTGGTCAATATGATGCTGATGAGCTTCTCGGCGGCCGCGCTCAGCGCGATCGTCTGGATTCTCTGGGGCTATTCGCTCTCGGCCGGGGAGCCGGCCATCGCCGGAGTCATCGGCAACCCGTTCAGCGACATCGCCATGCAGAACACCGAACCCAGCGGGCTGCTCGCGGCCGGATTCTCCGGCACCTTCGCACTGATCTCGGTGGCGATTATCTCCGGCGCGATCGCCGACCGCAGCCGTTTCGCCCCGTGGCTGCTCTTCGTGCCGCTGTGGGTCTCACTGGTCTACGCGCCGGTGGCCTTCTGGATCTGGGGCGGCGGGCTGCTCTCCGAGGACGGCGTTCTCGGCCAGCTCTTCGGTGAAGCCATCGACTTCGCCGGCGGCGCCGTGGTCCACACCAACGCAGGTATCGCAGCTCTTGTCCTGGCTTTGAAGCTTGGACAGCGCCACAACTTCCACGACCGTCCGCAGCCGCATAACACCCCGCTGGTGATGCTGGGCGCAGCACTGCTCTGGTTCGGTTGGTTCGGCTTCAACGCCGGTGCCGCCACCACCGTTGAGCAGGCCGGGCTGATCTGGATCAACACCATGGGTGCTCCGGCCGCGGCGGTGCTTGGCTGGATTCTGGTTGAGAAGCTGCGCGGACAGCGCCCTAGCTCGGTAGGCGTCGCCTCCGGCCTGGTCGCCGGTTTGGTTGCCATTACGCCATCCTGCGCCGATCTGTCTCCCTGGGCGGCCCTGCTGCTTGGACTGATCGCCGGTGCCGGTGCCGCCTGGGCGGTCAACCTGAAGTGGAAGCTTGGCTACGACGATTCGCTCGACGTGGTCGGTGTCCACCTGGTCGCCGGAATCATCGGCACCCTGTACCTGGGCATCTTCGCACTGCCCACCGAGGAGAACGCCGGAGGCCTGTTCTACGGCGGCGGACTGAGCCAGCTGCTTGCGCAGTTCATGACGCTGCTCGTCGTGATCCTCTTCTCGGCGGCCATGACCTGGGTCATCGCCACGGTCATCGACAAGATCGCCCCGTGGCGCGTCTCGGCCGAAACCGAGATCGAAGGCATCGACGTCTCCGAGCACAACGAAAGCGGGTACCACTGGGTCAGCAAATAGCAATGAGGGATGAATAAGGGGTAGAACTCCGGGGCGACTCGGCAGTTCCGCAGGAAGCCTGCCAATGGTTCATGGGGCCAGCGGCAGGCTTCCTCTGCGTTTGCCGTAACCTGTCCGCGGCCTCCGGCCGGCACCAATCAAGGCTGTTGCGTTCCGCTGCCGTCCACACCGAAATCCATATTCCGGCGTTCGTATTCGCGCTGGCTGAAGGTCGCCTGCTGGATCGATTCGACCTGGTCGAAACTCGACCCGATGGCTCCGCCCAGGGTTCCCAGCGACGCCGCCAGCCAGGCGAGGTTGAAGTACTCGGCGAAGCCCACCGGATGCCTCAGCTGGTAGGCGAGGAATCCGTGATCGATGACCACCAGCGAACCGAGCAATAGTGCGACGAACAGCAATAGGTACATTGCGGCTGCCGCCAGCATCACGGTCAGCACCGTAGAGGTGTTGTAGAGCACCAGGCGCTCGCGGTAGTGCTTTCCGCGCGGACGCTCCCAGAGCCTGTTGTGGAACAGCAGCCATAGCCCGAACAGCAGGATGCTGACGACGGTAATCAGTGCCAGGCGGAGGCTGCTGAGGTAGTCGGCCATGGACCAGATGCTGGTATAGAATACGCCGAAGGCACCGGTGGCCGCCGCCCCGGCGAGGGCCGAGGACAACTGGGGGACCAGCCGCCAGGGCCTGTTACTGCGCACCATTCCGCAGACCAGAAAAATCCGTCCACGCAGGCCCTTGAGGCTGACGTATCTTGTTGATGAGCGGCCGTCTTCGCTCGGCTCGTCCAGGCTTCCGCTTACCGAGAAGGCGCGTGCCGACAGGGACGTCGGCATCATCGGCTTCCGGTCGCTGGACAGTTCGCCCATGATGTCAACCAACGAGTTGGTGAGGTTGCGCGGACGGGCCATTCCCAGAGACGGAACCACCAGCGTCGCGGCCCCGTGGAGCTGGCTGATGCTTCGACCCACCGGCTTGCCCTGACCGTACTGCGGGATATCGGTGAGGTAGATGATGTATTCCCAGCCGAACTTCTCGCGCAGCGCGCCGACGTGCTTATTGAGCATCACTTGCCCGGAATCGTCCAGTGGGAGCGTGAGCGGGCCGACCTTGACCGACCAGCGGACTTGATCCTCCTCCTCGCTATTCAACGCGTTTTCGAAGCGTTCGCGCACCTTGCCTGCCAGCACCTGAGCGATCCCCGGGTCGGCAAGCATTCCCACGGTGCGCACTGCCGGCTGTTGCTTTGGAATGATGGACCTCCGAAGTGCGGCATGGTATTTTTCGGCGGCGGCTGCCACTATGCCCACTCTAGGAACTGCAGGGGCAATCGCCAAGCAATCTCAGTCTTTTTGGAGAATCAAGCCAGTGCAGAGCCAGAAAGTCTTCCGCCTTGCCCGGAATTCCTTGCGCTCTCCGAGTCGATGTGGAATTCTCGCAATTATCCCGCCAAGGGCAGAATCGGCGCCGCGCGCAATGAAGAGGAGCATCATGTCATTCTTCGAAGAGGCCAAGGAAAAGATTGGAAACCTTCTCGGCAAGGTGAAGCCGCCGGAGGAGGAGGACATCGAGCAGGAAACCGGCAACGGCACAGGGGATGACGGCTTATTCGACGAAGACGATCCAGCGATTGGAGAGGACCCGGATCTGAACGCCTCGGACGATGATCAATACGAAAGCCGGTGATGACTGGCACCCCGCCCGGAATCTTGGGCCGGGACTCGAATCTGATCTATGGTGAGGACAGATATCTGCAGGGTCCATGAAACAGGAAGTATTTTGCCGGGGCTATTGTCGTGCCGCAACGAAGTTTCCGTGCCAGTGGTTATTCGTGGCCCTGGTAGTCCGTCTGAAATTAGCTTCTTGCTAGGCGATCCTCTAGCGAGACACGCCCTACTTGGGTGTGGCCAACTTTTTCAAGCCGAAGCAAAGAGCAGACCTATGCCGCGCAATTTAACCAACATGTCATATTGAGCAGTCATATACCGTCAGCTCCCTGTTTAGGGAAGATCGGGAGATAACGTATCTGCTGCATCACTAACACGCGAATGCAGTGCCCCGAATAATTCTTTATCGGTAGCTGTAGCTGCTATTTGAGCAATGAGATGCGAACGAAACGCTATGGGGGATTGCACGCGTGTGGACGCTGGTAACTCCGTGAGGGCGATAGTTTCAGAAGGGGGAGTGTCGGTCAAATACGACCAGGCCCCTCCAGGCTCCGCTCTGGTTAGAGTGGAGTCCTTAGTCCGCGAGAGTTTCACGGGTTAGCGTACGTAGTATTTAACGGATTCGCGAGGTTGTGTGGCGCTTATAAAATGCGCATTGAAGAAGGGAAATTTACTCAGCAAGTCGTGACCTTCGGAGATTTCTCAGGGAGTTCACGTATCGAGAATTATCTGAGCTATCAAATTTTGACGGTAATCGTCAAATTTCTCGACTCTAAGCTATGATTAGAGTATGTTGCTACTCAACTTTACGGTATCGAACCATAAGAGTATTCGTGATGAGTGCACTTTGGAGTTTATGCGTCCCAGCTTTAAGAAGCTGAAGCCGGGCGTCGATAGCGATTGGCCTGCCGTCACTTATCCTGTGGTTGGTGTATTCGGCCCGAACGCCTCCGGTAAATCTACGCTCATTGACGCATTCAAGTACGCCCAAGCGGCGATTAACCATTCGTCTACACTCTGGCAACAGAGGCCGGAAATGGTACATGTTCCGTTCGCTCTTGACGATGAGTCAGCTAAGGGGCCTAGTTCGTATGAATTCGATTGGGTATTCGAGGGCGTACGTCATAAATATGGTTTCACAGTTACCCCGGAGGGAATCGAAAAAGAATGGTTGCTTGATCTTCCTCGCACCCGCTGGCGAACGCTAATCGATCGTGATCGTAGTTCTGAGTCGCCCACCCAAGTTCGCTTTAAGGAGAAGAATGGGTTGGTTGCTGTAACTCGACGTGAGCTGATCCTTTCGCGAGCAATTCTGCTGGAGCACGAAGAGCTTACTGACCTCGGCAAATCATTGCTAGATGGGATCGAACTCGCACCATTTGGTGACACGAATAGAGAACGCCGACTCGCAAGCATCACCGACTCATTGCTGCAGCAAGAGATGAGCTTTGAGGACTTGACGACCCTTCTGCAAGTTGCCGATATCGGTGTTCGGTCGATTTCCGTCAAGGAAGATCAAGCTCCTCCAGAAGCTGTTCGACTAATGAAAATATTTGCGGAACTCGTTGATTCTGAAGCCGAAAAGATTGTTGGTGAAGAGAAGCGGATTCATATCGAACCCCTTGAATCCGATGCTGTAGTTCGAACCCTGGAATTTTTGCATAAGGGCAGGAAAAAAGACCCTCGGGCTTTCGGGGTCAACGAGGAAAGCGCAGGCACTATCGTCTGGCTTTCATTAATTACGCCTGCAGTAGAGGCTTTGCGATACGGGACAATGCTGGTGGTCGACGAACTTGACAACAGCCTCCACTCGCATTTAGTTGAGCTGGTAATCAGCCTTTTTCTGAATCCCCGAATCAACCGCTTTGGTGCTCAGCTCCTGTTCACAAGTCATGACACAAATCTTCTGTCCCCGGAATCTGGTTTTGATCTTGAAGCCGAGCAAATTTGGTTCGCAGATAAAGATGCAGATGGTGCAACGGAGATTTATTCGCTAGCAGATTTCCCTCATCCGAAGGACGCCAACTTTGAACGTCGATATCTCGCGGGACGATATGGCGCCGTGCCACGTACGGCTCCGAGCCTGCTGGCAAGAGTGATCGGATCGGATGATAGCTAGTGGCGCGCCGTAAGAGGTCTGAAAAGAAACGGATTCTGATTTGTACTGAAGGGACGGTAACGGACCGCAGTATATTGATTCGTTGAAGCAGATTTTGGGAACGTCTGGAGAATCCGTAACGATTCGCACTGTTGGTGTAGGCCGAGATCCTGTCAAGATCGTGCAAAAATGCATGGCTGTTCGAGACAAGGCAATTGATCCCTTCGATATCGCAGTTTGCCTGATAGATGTAGACACGCATGCAAAGTTGAAGGAAGCGCTGGCTCTGGCGGCTCGCAACGAGATCAGCGTTGTTGTATCCAATCTCAAATTTGAGGTCTGGTTGCTTTGGCACGTAGTTGAAAGTGTGACTCATTTCGAATCGAAGCTACTGGACCGGATGATGAGTGAGCAAAAGATTTTCGAGAAGGAGAAATCGTTATCGCCCAAATTCCCCGTCGAGAATTATAAACGTGCATGCCAAATCGCACGCCGAGCTGATCCGAAGTTGGGACCTGGGGAGATTGGTCCTAACTCATCGACTGGTATGCCATGGCTAATTGACATCCTTACCTCAAAATAAGAGAAAAGTAACCCGGCCTTCCCGCTTGCAACCACAGTAGGATGTATCACCTCCATCTCCCGTAATGTTGGAGCGCGCCCGATTCTTGATATTCTAAGTAATCGAGTCCTGTGTGATTTTTTATGCGCACCGTAAGACCTATCGAAAGAAGTGCCCGGCACGTGTTTAATTCACTTTCCGATCGCCTGACAGCGACCTTCAAGAACCTTCGTGGCAAGGGTCGCCTGACAGAGGCCGACATTGACGGTACCGCCCGCGAAATTCGCCGCGCCCTGCTGGACGCCGACGTCGCCGTACCTGTGGTTCGCGCCTTCGTAGCCCAGGTGAAGGAACGCGCACTGGGCCTGGAGGTTTCCGAGTCGCTGAACCCGGGACAGCAGGTTGTGAAGATCGTCAACGAGGAACTCGTTGGCATCCTCGGCGGCGAAACCCGCCGCCTGAACCTGGCCAAGAACCCTCCGACGGTGATCATGCTCGCCGGTCTGCAGGGTGCAGGTAAAACCACCCTGGCCGGCAAGCTCGCAAAGCACCTGAAGTCCGAAGGCCACACCCCGATGCTGGTGGCCTGCGACCTGCAGCGCCCCAACGCGGTCAAGCAGCTGCAGATCAACGGTGAACGCGCAGGCGTTCCGGTCTACGCCCCGCACCCGGGCGTCTCCTCGGAATTTGATACCGCCACCGGAGATCCAGTCGCCGTAGCCCGTGACGGTGTCGCCGAGGCGAAGGCCAAGCTGCACGACATCGTCATCGTCGATACCGCCGGTCGACTCGGTGTCGACACCGAGATGATGGCCCAGGCCGCGAACATCCGCGCGGCCATCGACCCGGACGAAGTCCTCTTCGTCATCGACGCGATGATCGGCCAGGACGCAGTCAACACCGCCCAGGCCTTCCACGAAGGCGTCGACTTCACCGGCGTGGTGCTCTCCAAGCTGGACGGCGACGCCCGCGGTGGCGCGGCCCTCTCGGTCGCCTCGATCACCGGCAAGCCGGTCATGTTCGCCTCCACCGGCGAAAACCTGGACGACTTCGAGATCTTCCACCCGGACCGCATGGCTTCGCGCATCCTGGACATGGGCGACGTGATGACGCTCATCGAACAGGCCGAGAAGAACTGGGACAAGGGCGAAGCCGAGCGGATGGCGAAGAAGTTCGCCGACCAGGAAGACTTCACCCTGGACGACTTCCTCGCCCAGATGGCCCAGATCAAGAAGATGGGCTCGATGAAGAAGATGCTGGGCATGATGCCCGGCTCGCAGATCTCCCGCCAGCAGCTCGAGCAGTTCGACGAGCGCCAGATCGATCGCGTGGAGGCCATCGTCCGCTCGATGACCCAGCACGAGCGCGTGGCTCCGAAGATCATCAACGGTTCGCGCCGTGCGCGTATCGCCAAGGGTTCCGGTGTCGCGGTTTCCGAGGTCAACCAGATGCTCGAGCGTTTCACCGAAGCGCAGAAGATGATGAAGAAAATGGCCGCCGGCGGCGGCATGCCGGGAATGCCAGGGGCTGGCAAGGGTGCCGCGCGCAAGGCGAAAGCCAAGGGCAAGGGCAAGAAGCAGGCGAAGTTCGGCAACCCGGCCAAGGCCGCGCAGGCCGAGCTGGAAGCCAAGACCAAGAAGTCCGCGGCGCCTGCCGGTTCGGCCTTCGGTCAGGGCGCCCAGCAGGACTTCGATCCGTCGAGCCTGAACCTGCCAGCAGGTTTTGAGAAGTACTTGGGCAACAAGTAATTCTCCAGTTTTTACCAGACTGCGCCTCGTGGACCTTTTCGGTTCGCGGGGCGCAGTTTTCTTTGCGCTACGCCAGTTATCGAGACCACTGGTTTCGGCTCCGGTTCACGCGCCGTAGGATGGAAGGCAGGGGTACTCTCCCCGTATTTTGGAAGTGCACGGCATTTCCAGCTAGGCGGCACATCATGTCCGACAAGTCACCACGCAAGGGCGAAGCGAAGAAGCCCGCAAAATCCATCAAGGAAAAACGCGCCGAGAAGCGGCTGAAGAGTGCTGATTCCCTCACCGAATCAGCACGTAAAAACGCCAAATAAGCATCAGCGTCCGATCCTTAGGTAGCGAATCAGCGGCCTAAAGACAGCGCCTAGCCCAGATTTTTCATG